>JANMSB010000146.1:0-3865 GCA_031388915.1 Pseudomonadota bacterium
GACACCAAGGCAAACTGCACGATGTTTACATAGGCCGGGCTCCACTTGCGTACCGTGATAACGGCCGCCGTGGCCGTGCCCAGCGAGTCACGCACCACGCCAACCTCGCGCGTGACTTCATCGTATTTTTTATCCGCATCGGAGTTCACGCCAAACTGGACAAAGATCACACCGACGCCATCGACAATGCTGGTTTCCAGTTTGAATACATCGTCGAGCGCGGCAATCCGGTCTTCAATCGGCTTGACGATCAGGCGTTCGATTTCCTTGGGGTCGGCGCCGGGATAAATGATGGGAACGGAGAATCCAGCCGTTTTGAAGAACGGATCTTCCTCGCGTGGAATGTTGCTGAAGGAAAACCAACCGATGGCTACCAAGCATAGAAACGCCACCAGCGTGAATTGATAGCGGCGAATGGGAAATTCGAGTAGCTGCATGACTAGGGCGCTGCCTGCACGCTGACTTTTTCACCGTCACTCAAATACAGCGCACCGTCGGTCACCACCTGCGCATCGGCGGCCAAGCCCTCGCGCACTGCCACTTGATCGCGTGTAAAAAACGCCACCTGCACCTGCTGCTGCTTAGCCACATCACCTTGCAACACATACACACTGGCAGTTTGACCGATGCCCGCCACCACGGCACCGGTGGGCACATATAACAGCGAGGATGTGGCGGCGGCTGCCGGCTGAATGCTGATCTGCGCCACCAAACCCGCGACCAAGTTCGCATCACTGCGCTCAAGCTGGACTTCAATGGGAAACAAACCATTCTCGAGCCGCGCCGCGCCGCCTATCACGCTGACTCGCCCGACAAGTGACAAACCGGGCAACGCATCCAATTGCACAGTGACCGCATCACCGACGTGCACCTGCACCACTTCGCGATCGGCCAACGCCGCACGCACGATGTAGCCTTTTTGGCTGGCGCCCAACACCAACACGGGTTGGCCGGGCGCGACGACTTCATGCTGTTCCGCCAGCTTGCGCATGATGATGCCGGCGCTGGGCGCAGCGATTTGCACAAACCGGCTGTTGAAGTTGGCCGACTGCAACTGCGCAGCGGCCACCTTGGCTTGGGTACGCAAGTTTTGCAGTTGTTCCAAGGCAATCACTTGATCGGCATACAAGCGCTCGCCACGTTCCAAATCGCGTTGCGCCTTTTCGTTCATCTGTTGCGCCTGAGTTAGCTGCGCATTGATCTCGGTGGGCACCAGCTCAGCCAGTACTTGACCTGCGCTGACTTGCTGGCCTTCGCGCACCGCAATGCGTTGCACCACGCCGCCCAACTTGAACGATAACTTCAATTCATCCGCGGCAGTGACGATGCCGGTACTGATGATGGGCGCAGCGCCGGGCCCGACCATGGGCCGGGTGACGCGCACCAGCGTCGGCGCTACTGTTGCTTCTGGTGCAGCGGGTTTACTACAGGCGCTGAGTAATATAGCCAACAGTGCAACCAATGGCTTGACCGACATTACGCGCGACATAGTGCAATCCTTCATCGATAAACTCTGTTAATCGCAGTTGCCGGTAAGACGCTTCGAAGGCCGAAGGTCATCCCTGCGGGACTACGCTCAGCGACCGGACTCTATATTTCAGCCACTAAGCATAGTCTCGCAGGGATGCCCTTCGGTCTTCGAAACGTTCATCAAGGCACCGACACCACGCCACCAGCCGTGGTGTATTCCAACTGTGCAGCTTCGATCAGCGCTGCATAACGCGTTACGTTCAAATTCAATTCGGCGCTGGTTAGCGTCGAGCGGGTATCAAGAAATTCGGCTTGGTTGATCGCGCCTTCGTCGCGCTTGCGGCCGGCAATGCGAAATGCCGAACGCGCGGCAGTTTCCCGCGCTTGCGCCGTTGCCAATGAATTTACGGCAGTGCGATAGCGATCTGCTGCCTGCTGCACTTGCAAGCCAATCTGTTGCACCAATGATTCGCGCTGCGTCTGTAAACGACGCGCCTGCGCCTTGGCGCCATTCACCTGCGCCTTAAGACCACCACCGGCGTAGAACTTCCAGTTCAGCAACAACGACGCACTGGCATAGTTGTAGTCGGAACCAAAGCGATAATTCTCGCCCTGAATGCCGGCATCGACGCCCAACACCAGAGTCGGCAGCGCCTCGGCGCGCGCCACCTTGATTTGCTCGTTGGCCGCTGCGATGCCTTGCTGCAACTGCTGCAACTCCGGGCGTTGCGTGGCAGCTTGTTCGCGCAACTGATTCAGTTCTACGGCTTGGGTGTTGATAGTGGCCACAGCCTCAGCCATTTCCAACGGCGCATCCAACGACCGGTTAAGCAAAAAGTTTACATAGCTCTGCGCCTGCGTCACGCCATCGCGCGACTGTTGCAGTTGTTGCTCTATTGCCAGAAACTCGGCTTGCGCGCGCAGGGGCTGGTCTTCAGTGATCTTGCCGTTGTTAAACAACGATTGATTGATGCGCAGGTTTTCGCGCAGCAAGGCCAGCGTGCTATCCGCGATCTGTACGGCTTCGTTGGCTTGCAACCAATTCAAATACGCCACCACCACATCGCGCTTCAGCTGACGGGCGACTGCGATGCGTTGCTGTTCACCGCCGGCCAGCAGTGCCTGCTGCGCGCGCATGCCGGCGGCAATCGCCGGGGCATACAGTGGCTGACGTAATGCCAGATGCGTGTCTTGTTCGCGTTCACGCAATAGCGGGAAAGATTGATTCTCCACCGCCGGAAACTGCGCGGGCTGACCTTGCGCAACCAGCATGCTGTTTAATGTGGAGTACACCGGGTTCAGCAGGTCACCCATCGGAAACTCGATTTCGCGACCGCCCTGATTGCGCGTGTAACGCGCCGACAAGCTCAACTCCGGGAGAAACCGCGCCCGCGCCGCAGCCAATGCCGCGCGCGATTGTTCCACCGCAAACGACTCGCTTTGCAGCGCAAGATTGCTACGCATGGCTTCGGCAACGTAGTCATCCAACACCGTTTGCAAAGGTCGTTGCTGTGCGTACGCCGACACGCCCAACAACGTCAGCGTTGCCGATAGCGCCATTAACATAGCCCACGGTCTTATCATGGCTACTCCTTTTGCAGCGAGCGCGTGCACATCAGCAGCGCCTGATCCACCAACTGCTTGGACTTGAATCCCTTGTATTCCAGCACCTCGCGCTTAGTGGCAATAATTTGAATGATGCCGTGCATAAAACCCCACAGCGTCACTGCCACCAAACCTGGATTGCCGATATCGCGGCGAATGGAACCATCCTCGATACCAGTGTGTAACGCTTGAATGATTTCCGCGTGGACCCGGTCGCCGCCTTCCATGCAGCGCAACACATTGCCCTGCGGCGCTTCGCCCTCGGCGGGATGCGCCGCAAAACACGCCAGCGCCTCAAAATACACCGGGCTGTGGTCGGCAAAGGCAACATAGGCGCGGCCCATGGCTTGAATCTTTTTCAAGCCGCTCTGCTTGCGCGCACCTATCGCCGCAAAATCCGCTTGCAACATGAGGTGCGCACGATCCGCCAAGCCCATCAACAGATCCTGTTTGTCCGTGAAGTACACATACAGCAGCGCGCGCGACAAACGCGCCTTGCGCGCCACCTGATCCATGGTGAACTCCGCCATGCCCTGCTCACCCGCCACCAGCGCCGCCGCATCGAGAATCTCGTCGCGGCGCCGGTCTTTCTCTTCCTGTCTGCGCGTGGCCAGTTCGTTCATACGGCTGGACGATAGTTTAGTTATTGACATGGTGTCAACATGGAGGCAAATGACTAGGGCCTGTGACTCTTATCGGCCTCTTGATGGACCGAGACCGCCGGCCCCTCAATGTTGTTATGACGATTGTTGTTAAACCTAGTGATCCACACAGAAATTGACCAACAATC
>JANMSB010000152.1:0-2265 GCA_031388915.1 Pseudomonadota bacterium
GGCGCCATTCCCAGCGAACTGATGGAAAGCGAATTGTTCGGCCACAAGAAAGGCAGCTTCACCGGCGCCGTGTCGGACAAACAAGGGCTGATTCAAAGTGCCGAAGGTGGCACCTTATTCTTGGATGAAATTGCCGACTTGCCCTTGCACATGCAGGTGAAATTATTGCGCGTCATACAGCAAAAGACCGTTCGCCCCGTAGGCGAATCAAAAGAATTTCCAGTCGATGTGCGCATTCTGTCCGCCACCCACAAGAACCTCGGCAACATGGTCAGCGAAGGCAAATTCCGCGAAGACCTTTATTACCGCGTCAATGTCATTGAAATGCGCGTACCACCGCTGCGCGAACGTGGCGATGACATTACTGAACTTACACAGTCGATCCTGAAACGCCAAAGCAAACAGCTTGGATTCACGCTGCACATCACTCCCGCCGCACAAGACGCTTTGCAGCACTACCACTTTCCCGGCAACGTGCGCGAATTGGAAAACATCCTGGAGCGCGCTGCCACGTTGTGCGCGCAGAACACAATAGACATCCGCGATTTACAGTTGCGGCCCAAGTCGGTAGCCAGCGTAGACGGCCCTGTGCCATTCGCTACCGAAGTGATGCCCGGCGAAGCCCTCGGCGAAGCGCTCGAAGACATCGAACGTGACGCCATCATGAAGGCCCTAGAACAAACCCGCTACAACAAGACCAAGGCAGCGGCATTGCTCGGCATGAGCTTCAGATCGTTGCGGTATCGGATCAAGAAATTGGGCTTGGACTGATCGCGAGACCCCACAAACAGTCAATACTGAGTACAGAATCACACTCCGTTCGTTGGCCAAACCAGGAGAATTATTGCTGCCACTTTACTTACTACCAAGTAAGGCCACCAAACACTGGCTACGGAGAAATAGACCAGCCGCAGTGGCGACAACTTGATGAAACAATGACAGGGTTTCGCATGCTGGTTTCAAATCAAGTTGAGCCTTCCTTAAACCCGACAAGGAACTAAGTTGAACCACTCAAATTCCTCCAAGCACCTGATCCTCCTGCTAGCTATCATTACGATCTGGCTGACAATTTTCCCTTACGCCGGAATCGTCCATGATGCACGCCTGTATACGCTTCAAGCGGCGTCACACCTGCAACCAGACCTCTACGGACGAGACATTTCTCTGCTCTACGGTTCGCAAGACAGATTTACCGTCTTCACTCCTCTGTATTCAAAACTAAGTTCGTGGATTGGCATTGAGTACGCCGCTGCATTTCTTACTTTTGCCGGAGCAGCCGCCGTTCTCGCAGCGGTTTGGCTTCTTACGACTACGCTTTATTCAAGCAAATTAGCACTAATCGCTACAGGCATAGTCGCCATTTTTCCTGGTCATTACGGCGCAAAACTCGTCTTCTCCTACTTAGAGCCATTCGTCACTCCCCGACCATTTGCCGAGGCTTTGATTCTTGTAAGTATCGTCGGCTATTTCTCTAGCAGATACATTCTTTGCTGGATTTCACTTGCAGCGGCATTTGCAATTCATCCCATTATGGCGATGGCTGGTTTCATCTTCATCGTGACCTCAATGGTGATCAGGGATACACGATTTGCTGCTAACGCATTACTGGCGTGCTTGCTGATCGGCGCAACCTGCCTGCTACTTACGCCCACAATTTTCACGCGCTTTGACTACGAATGGCTGGCCCCTGTTTCGTCACGAAATCCCTACCTATTCCTTACCAATTGGAGCTCGGCTGATTGGGCTAGAACTTTAGTGCCACTCGCCACACTGGCGGCAGCGATATTGTTGTTGCCCGAGTCAACACAACGCAGGATAGGAGTGGCTGCGCTACTGACCGGAATCTTTAGCGTTGCTCTCACTCTCGTCGGCTGCGACTGGCTCAAACTAATATTGGTTACTCAAGGACAGCCTTGGCGGTGGCTCTGGCTAACGACGCTGATCGCCTTACTATTTTGTCCGTATCTATTTCAGCAACTGTGGCGCCTAAGCAAGCCGGCTCGTCCCGTCCTGCTCGTACTGACAGCGGCCTGGCTGGTACGAAATGAACCTTCCTCTCTTGGGCTCGCACTACTAGGGGTACTAGGTGCGACAACAGCAAAACTCGGCCACCTTAGTGAACAGACTTGGGGGAAGCTGACGTGGTGCAGTTGGTTTTTGTTGGCAGCCACAATTGCGTGGATCATCGCGATCAATGCGCTTCCGAGTGGGTTGGTATATGGCAGCCCCGACGCACCCGCATGGTTAAATCAGCTCCGTGATGCC
>JANMSB010000155.1:0-8992 GCA_031388915.1 Pseudomonadota bacterium
GGGCTGCTGGATGCGGCGTTGGGCGCGTGTACGGCGTTGACGATTACCATGGTGGCGCGTCGCAAGCAGATTCCGTTGACGGATGCGCGAGTTACGATTACTCATCGTGAAGAGCAAGGTGTGTACCACCTGCAACGTCAGGTCGAATTGATTGGCGCGTTAAGCGATGAACAGCGTGCTTACTTGTTGGGCATTGCCAACAAGTGCCCGATACACAAAGTCCTGAGTGGTCGCATCGAGATCGACACGTCCTTGGTTTGAGCGACTGCCGTACTTGCAAAGCTGCTTCGCACCACCACACTTATTGAAACCGCGCCCTGTGGATGCTGGACGAGGTAATTCACTGGCGCTGTAAAACCGGTGGCATCGTACACCGCATGGGGAGCCGTGCCGCTCACGGTGTTTTCGACGGTGTTCGGCAGGATTGCTGGGGTGTTGATCATCGAACTGCACCAAAGGCAAGGTGGGGGGCAGCAGATTCGGTCCGGTGAGCAGCTAGTCATTTCGTGCTTGTCATCTGGCCGCGACCCTTTACCATTGCGCATCTTTTTCACAGGTGATGTATGCCGCCTCGCGCAAAATCCTCCCAGGGGGCCCCCAAGAGGTCCTCCAAGAAGACCGCTAGCAAGCCGAATGTCCGTCGCTATTCCAGCGTGGTGGTTGATGGCCTGAAGCAAACGGCCAGCCGCGCCATGCTGCGCGCCGTCGGTTACAAGGACGCCGATTTCAAGAAGTCTTCGGTGGGCATTGCTTCGACCTGGAGCAACTTGACGCCGTGCAATATGCACATCGACAAGTTGGCCAAGGCCACCGCCGATTCGGTCGATGCCTCGGGCGGTAAGAGCACTACCTTCGGCACCATCACCGTGTCGGACGGCATTTCCATGGGCACACCCGGCATGCGTTACTCGCTGGTGTCGCGTGAAGTGATTGCCGACTCGATCGAAACCGTGACCGGCGCGCAGGGCTTCGATGGCGTGGTCGCCATCGGCGGCTGCGACAAGAACATGCCGGGCTGCATGATGGCCTTGGCGCGACTGAATCGCCCGGCAGTGTTTGTGTATGGCGGCACGATCAAAGCCGGCGCAAAACATACCGATGTTATCTCGGTGTTCGAGGCCGTGGGCGCCTATGCCGCAGGCACGATCAACGACAAGCAATTGCTGGAAGTTGAACGGACCGCAATCCCTGGCCCGGGTAGTTGTGGCGGCATGTACACCGCCAATACCATGGCATCGGCCATTGAAGCCTTGGGCATGAGTCTGCCCAATAGTTCGGCGCAGGAGGCGGTATCGCGCACCAAGCTTGATGATTGCAAGGCGGCCGGTAAGGCGGTGCTGTCGCTCATCAAACAAGACATCAAGCCGTCGGACATTCTCACCCGCAAGGCATTCGAAAATGCCATCACGGTGGCGATTGCGCTAGGTGGTTCGACTAACGTCGTGTTGCATTTGCTGGCGATCGCACATGCTGCGGGCGTCAAGCTGGAGCTGGATGATTTCACGCGAGTTGGCAAACGTGTGCCCATGCTGGCGGATCTGCGTCCCAGTGGTAAGTACTTGATGACGGAATTGGTCAAGATCGGCGGCATTCAACCGCTGATGAAAATGCTGCTCGACCAAGGTCTGTTGCATGGCGATTGCCTGACGGTGACCGGCAAGACACTGGCGCAGAACCTGCGTGGCGTGAAGCCGTATCCGAAGAATCAAGACATCGTGCATGCCTTCAAGGACCCGATCAAAGCCGACAGCCATCTGCGTATTCTGTATGGCAACTTTGCGCCCGAAGGCGCGGTGGCCAAAATCACCGGCAAGGAAGGTTTGCATTTCACCGGTCGTGCGCGCGTATTCGATTCCGAGGAATCTTCATTGCAGGCGATTCTGGATGGCGACATTGTGGCCGGCGATGTGCTGGTGATTCGTTACGAAGGACCGAAGGGCGGTCCCGGCATGCGCGAAATGCTCAGCCCGACCAGCGCCATCATGGGCCGCGGTTTGGGTGACAAGGTCGCGTTCATTACCGATGGTCGCTTCTCAGGCGGCAGCCACGGTTTTGTGGTGGGCCATGTGTCGCCGGAAGCAGCAGTGGGCGGTCCGATTGCGCTGATCAAGGATGGCGATCAGATCACCATTGATGCGGTGAAAAACACCATCAGTTGCGCTGTGTCGGAAGCGGAGATGCATGCACGTCATGCTGCATGGAAAGCACCAGCGCCGAAGACCACGCGCGGCGTATTGGCCAAATATGCGCGTACAGTGAGCAGCGCGTCGTTGGGTGCGGTAACCGATGGTTAGATGCTGTTTTTTCCGGCTCGCGTAGGGGTGGGTTTCAAACCCGCCTTCTTAATGACGGTTCAAGTTCACGAATGGCCGGTTTAAAACCGGCCGCTACGCAAAACGTCAGGTGTATTTGCCCACCGGGTTAATAGATAAATCCGGAGCGCGCCCCGCTTGTTGAAGGAGATTGTTTTGGAAAGCTCAGTTGAAATAGTCGAAGTCGGGCCGCGCGACGGTCTGCAAGCCGAGGCGACCCTGCTGTCGACCGCCGATAAGGTCGAACTGATCCAGCGGTTGCAGCAAGCAGGCCTGCGTCGCATGGAAGTGGCCAGCTTCGTGAATCCCAAGCGCGTGCCGCAAATGGCCGACGGTGAGGCGGTGCTGGCGTTGGTACCTAAGCAACCTGGTGTGACCCGCATCGGCTTGGTGCTCAATCGTCAGGGCCTGGAGCGCGCCATTGCGGCCGGCTGCGATGAAGCGGGCTTGGTGGCGGTGGCCAGCGATACTTTTGGTCTCAAAAATCAAGGTGCGGATCGCGAGAAATCGATTGCGATATGCCAGGAGTTGGTGCCGATCGCCAAATCCGCAGGTATGTCGGTGCAAATCACCGTATCTGCTTCGTTCGGTTGTCCTTATGAAGGCGAAGTTCCCGCAGCGCAGGTACTCGATATTTGTAAACGCCTGGCGGAGTTGGCGCCGCGCGAGCTGGCGTTGGCCGACACCATTGGCGTCGCCGTGCCCATGCAGGTGCAACACTTGGTTGAACAAGTGCGAGCGTTTGCGCCCAATCTGCCGTTGCGCGGCCATTTTCATAACACCCGCAACACTGCATTGGCGAATATCATGGCCGCTTATCAGGCGGGCGTACGTGTATTCGACAGCAGCATCGGCGGCATTGGTGGCTGCCCATTTGCACCCAAGGCATCGGGCAATGTGGCCACGGAAGATGTGCTCTATCTGCTGGAACGCAGTGGCATTCGCACCGGCTTGTCACTGTCCAAGTTGATTGAGACCGCACGCTGGCTGGAACCGCTTCTGGGTCACCCACTGCCGAGTATGCTGGCCCGCGCCGGTGAGTTTCCTTATCGCGCAAACAGTTGAATTGTCCGTTGTTCATCCAGCCAACGGGTATCTCCTTCAGCAGCCCCAGGAGCCTTATATGACTATTCAAGTTGGCAATGCCATGCCTAACGGCACGTTCAAGATCATGACCGTCGAAGGTCCGAAAGACCTGAGCACCGATATCTTGTTCAAAGGTAAGCAGGTGTTGTTGTTTTCGGTGCCCGGCGCATTTACGCCGACCTGTTCCCAGAAGCACCTGCCTGGCTACGTCAGCAATGCTGCAGCGTTGAAGCAGAAGGGCATCGACACCATTGCGTGCATGGCGGTGAACGATGTGTTCGTGATGCATGCCTGGGGTGAGTCCGCCAGTGTGGGCGACAAGGTACTGATGTTGTCCGACGGCAATGGTGAATACGCCAAGGCCTTGGGTTTGGAAATGGACGGACGCGGCTTCGGCATGGGTATGCGCGGCCAACGTTTCTCCATCATTGTCGACGACGGCGTGGTGAAGCAGCTCAATATCGAACCGCCAGGCAAGTTCGATGTGTCCAGTGCGGAGTGCGCCATCGGACAGTTGTAATCGGATTGTTGTATTTGTGTGGGCGGTTCGCGAATCGCCCCTACCCGAATCAATCCACACAATCGATCCTGGTTGGCATACCTATAGTTCGCCCTGAGCTGGTTCTCCCTGGGCTGCTGGGCTGCGCGGAACGGCTCAATGCGAACGCTGGAATTAATCGGGACAACCTAAATGCCTGATTCTTAAGGCACCCTAACAATATAAATGGCATTCAGGATCGGTTCATTGCCACGCGCCTACAGTTGCTCCCAAGCTCATACGGGCTTGTATCTGGATCTACCAGAAAGAGGAGATGATCATGAATGCCAAGATGAAGTCCATTGTCCGCGGCGCCGTCGTGGGTGTGGGACTGGTCGGCACCAGCGTTGCCATGGCTAACCCGCATTGGTCGGAACATCGATCAAATGCTCGTTGGAAACGCGACACCGCCTATGTGGTGCGTGAACCCGTCTATGAATACGACTATGCCCGCGTTGTCGACGTCGACCCGATCGTGCATCGTGTTGCCGTGGTCTCGCCGCAGCGCGACTGCTGGTATGAAGATCAAGACGTCTACGCCGGTCCGCGCAGCGCCACACCGACGGTATTGGGTGCGATTATTGGCGGCGTGATCGGTCACCAAATCGGCAATGGTCACTCGCGTAATGTCGGGACGGTTGCCGGCGCCGTGTTGGGCGCGTCGGTGGGCCATGATGTTTCGGCACGCGGTGCTCGGGTGGAAACGCGCAGCGTCGAACGTTGCGAAGTGAGTCATCAGCGCGACTGGGAAGAGCGTATTGACGGCTATCGTGTGACTTACCGTTACCACGGCCGTGAGTACGACACGGTCATGCCTTACGACCCGGGTAATCGCGTACAGGTGCGTGTCGGGCGGGATGTGGAAGTGGTGCGTTAAGCACACCGGCTGGCTGTTGAACCGCTGCGGTTCAATGGCTGGCTCGGGTCTCTTATCGCCACCAACTCAGCAATTGAATTGGCGCTAACAGGCCCTAAACTGTGCGGTGACATGACTACTCAAATCCGAAATCTGATTGCCTCGCTGTTATTGGTGTGTGTTGGCCTGGGGGCGGCACATGCCTATCCCAGGGGGCCAAGTGGTCCACCGCCCGATGGCCGTGGCAAGTCGGGCGGTGAGTTTGCGCCGCCGGCCAATTTTATGCGTCCGCCGCGCTCGGAATGGGATCAGCGGTATGACGGGTCACGCGATGCCGCGCCGGAGGTGCGGGTGCCGCTGAACGATGCCGTGTCGATGGTGCAGCAACGTTTCAACGCCACGGCGGTCAAGACCGATACGGTGATGGAATCCGGGCAGGTGGTGTATCGAATCCGGCTGTTGAGCGCGGATCGGTCGCGAGTATGGACGGTGAGCGTCGATGCGCGCACCGGTCGCATTAACTGACCTGGCGCCACCTTCAATCGAGTCACCCCTGGTCACAAATAGGGTCGAGCAAGGTCGAGGTACTAGCTATGCGTATTTTGGTTGTTGAAGACGAACAAGTGTTGCGTACGTCATTGACGGCGCAATTCACCGCCGAGGGCTTCAATGTCGACAGCGCTGCGGATGGCGAAGAAGGGCTGTATTTCGGTCGCGAGTATCCGCTCGACTTGGCCATTGTCGATCTGGGTCTGCCCAAGCTGTCGGGTTTGGAAGTGATCAAGCGTCTACGTGCCGAGGGTAAGTCCTTTCCGATTCTGATCCTGACGGCACGCGATCAGTGGCAGGACAAGGTGGAAGGTTTGCAGTCCGGCGCCGACGATTACGTCGTTAAACCCTTTCATTTTCCGGAAGTGCTGGCGCGTACGCGCGCTTTGTTACGGCGTTCGGCGGGCTGGGCGCACGCGGTGCTGCAAGGCGGGCCGATTGCACTGGACACCCGTACTCAGCAAGTGACAGTGGCGGGGCAACCTGTCGAGTTGACCGGCTTCGAATATCGCGTGCTGGAGTATCTGATGCATCGCGCCGGCGAAGTGGTCTCCAAGACCGAACTCACCGAACGCCTGTATGCCCAGGACTTTGATCGCGACAGCAACACCATTGAAGTATTCATTGGCCGCTTACGCCGCAAGCTCGACCCTAACGAAATCCATCATCCCATCGAAACACTGCGCGGCCGCGGCTATCGCTTTGCTTTGGAGCGCAAGACCGCCGAGGTTGCTTCGGCGTAACATCGCCTTCAGGCAGCGCAGCAATATCGCGCTGGCCGACATACAATGAAAAGACCCGTGATGATCGCGGGTCTTTTTGTTTATTTACTTGGCTCATAAATACAGATACTGCAACGGACGCTTCGAAGGCCGCAGGTCATCCCTGAGGGACTTCGCTCAGCGACCGGAATCCGCATCTCCGGTCGCTGAGCGGAGTCGAAGCGTTTTGATAAGCAGACCCATCTAGCAATAATGTTCAGTAACTCCCTCAGCACGCGTCTATTGGCAACGGTCAGTCTGTTGCTAGTGCTGTTTTTCGGCATCACCATCGTGCTGCTGGATTCCGTCTTTCGCGATTCCAGCGAACAGGCGATTCGCGAGCGTCTGGAAATCCAGATCTTGGTGTTGATGGCGGCATCGGAAGAACACCCGAAGTATCGGCTGCTACCGGCCACGCAGTTGCTCGACAGCCGCTACTTGGGGCCCAACTCGGGTTTGTATGGACAGATTGCGGGCAGCACCGGCAAGGTGATGTGGTCATCGCCGTCCCTGCTGGGCGCGAGCTTGCCGTTCGTTGCCAAAGTAAAGCCTGGTGCGCGCGCCTTCGGTCAACGGGTCATGTCCAACGGTACCCGTGTGCTGACATTAAGCGTGGGGTTCTCTTGGGAGTTTGCCAATGGCAAGGCGCAGAGCATTGTCTTTAGCGTGGCCGAAAGTATGGAGCAGTACTACGCGCAGTTGCAGCGCTTTCGGGTGCGCTTGTTCGGTGGATTCGCTGGCATGTCGTTATTGTTGATCGTGGCGTTGGCGCTGTTGTTTCGGAATGTTTTAAAACCGTTGCGACGCATTGAGCATGAAATTGAAGACATCGAAGCCGGAAGATTGACGGAGTTGGGTCCCGGTTATCCGCGCGAGTTACTGGGTGTGACTGAGAACATGAACACGCTGCTGCGTAGCGAGCGCGAACGCATGGTCCGCTACCGCAATACCCTGGGCAATCTGGCACATAGCCTGAAAACGCCGCTGGCGGTGATCCGTAATTTATTGTCGGCACCGCAGCTCAAACAGATTCCCGAAGCCCAGCAACTGGATGAACAAGTCGGACGCATGGACGACATCGTGCGTTACCAACTCAAGCGGGCCGCGGCATCGGCGGGGATGGGCTTGGGTGCCGCACCGGTGCTGTTGCGCGAGGTCGTTGAGCCATTGGTAGACACCTTGCAGAAAGTGTATTTCGAACGGCGTGTTGCCTGTGCCGTAGACATCGCAGCCGATTGCGCCTTTCTTGGCGAAAAGGGTGATTTGATGGAGCTGCTCGGTAATCTGCTCGACAACGCCTTTAAGTATTGCTGCGAGCAAGTCAAGGTGAGCGTCATGCCTCTGACGACGCCAGGTTCGCGCCGCGATGGCGTAGTGATTTGTGTGGAAGACGACGGTCCCGGTATTGCGCCAGAGCAACGACAGCATGTGTTGGAACGCGGCACACGTCTGGACGAGCGCGCCATTGGTCAAGGCATTGGCCTGTCGGTGGTGCGCGAATTGGCCGAGCTATATCGCGGCTCGGTGGTGATTGATGCCTCGGTGCTCGGCGGAACGCGCATCACAGTGCAGCTGTTGGGCGTATGACAGCGCAAGAATTGCAGGACTTGCGGGCGCGTATTGCGCTGACGCGCTTGATCGAACGGCCGCGGCTGGATCGCGAATGGCAGCGACTGCGTGCCCAACAAACGCAGGGTCGCGACATCGATGCAGCCGCCGCTAAATTGGCACAGCGCATCGATGCCGGCATTGCACAGATACAAACACTCGGCAATGTACCCATCAAGCTCGACTACGATCCTGAGCTGCCGATCACGGCGCATCGCGATGAATTCTTAACTGCACTACAGCAGCATCAGGTGATCATTCTATGCGGCGCCACCGGCTCGGGAAAAAGTACGCAATTGCCCAAGCTGTGTCTGGCAGCCGGGCGGGGCATGTATGGCTTGATTGGTCACACTCAACCGCGCCGCATTGCCGCACGTGCGCTGGCCAATCGCGTTGCCGAAGAGTTGGCCACGACGGTGGGCGGCGTGGTGGGCTATCAAGTGCGCTTTACCGATCACACCGGACCACTGTGCCGCATCAAACTCATGACCGACGGCATTTTATTGCGCGAGTTGGAAGCCGATCGCGACCTGCGTCGCTATGACACGTTGATCATCGACGAGGCGCATGAGCGCAGCCTCAACATCGATTTGTTGCTGGGTGTGCTCAGGCAATTGCTGATACGGCGTGCCGATCTGAAGTTGATCATTACCTCGGCCACCATCGACCCGCAGAAATTTTCAGAATTCTTCGGCGGTGCGCCGATCATCGAAGTGTCGGGCCGCGGCTATCCGGTGGAAGTTCGCTATCGGCCATTGGTATCGGACGATGAAGAATCCGCAGAACTATCGCTACCGCAGGGCGTCATTGCGGCGGTGGAAGAACTGGAGCACGGCGCTCATGGCATGCGCGGTGATGTGTTGGTGTTTCTGCCCGGTGAAAAACAAATCCGTGAAACGGCCAGAGCCTTGCAGGACGCAAACCTTAGGAATACCGAGGTGTTGCCACTGTATGCACGCCTGTCTGTCGGCGATCAGGAAAAAATCTTCAAGCCGCATAACGGCCGCCGCATCGTACTGGCGACCAATGTGGCGGAAACCTCACTGACCGTCCCGGGCGTGCGTTTCGTGGTGGATTCGGGATTGGCGCGCATCAGTCGCTACAGCGTGCGTGGCAAAGTACAGCGTCTGCCAATTGAGAAAATTTCTCAAGCCAGTGCCGACCAACGTAAGGGTCGTTGCGGCCGTGTCGCCGAAGGCATTTGCATCCGGCTCTACGACGAAGACGATTTCAATGCCCGTGATGCCTTCACCGCGCCGGAAATTCAGCGCACCAATCTGGC
>JANMSB010000483.1:0-4694 GCA_031388915.1 Pseudomonadota bacterium
CAGTGTCGCCCAACTGGTGCGCACAAAGCGCAGTTGTAGCTGTTCCTGTGCGGCGAAAGCATTCACCAACTCAACATCAGCACCGAACAACTCGCCGGCACGATCAACCGCGAACGGCGCGTAATCGCCGGGTAAGCCCACACGTAGCACACTGCTGGCGCGGATACGCCCCAGCGCGGGGACCGCGACACGCGACTGCCGCGCCATCACACCCAGCAGCGCATCAACGTCCTCGTGGGACAGACCACTGCGCTGACCTACGCGGGATTCATAACGTGAACGGAAGGCTGGCGATTGCAATTCGGGCACACTCAAGTACAGCGCTTGCAACAGCTCGACACCGATGCGATCCAATGCCGGTCGTAAGTCGTCGTTTAAGTCTCGCGGTGCGATGACGTCGGCGCCGGTGCGTCGCCAATCCGACTGCGCCTGCGCTTGCAGCTCGCGTGCCCAACGCATCTGCAACTCGAAGAATGCAGCAAGCGCCTCCGGCTCGAGGCCCAACACTCGAGCTTGCACCCGCATGCGTTCGAGCAGTTCACGCTCGCGTTCCAGATCGGTGACGGGACGATCATGCAGCCACTTCCACGCCGCCACGTCGCGCATGAGCGCGCGACGTTCCAGTGTGAGATCGACGATACGATCAATGTCGGCTACCGCATCGGCAAATGCTGGCGCTGCTTGAGCGTTGGCGACAAGTAACAGCCACACACCTAGCGTGAGCACTACGCACTGAGCCAGACAGAATCGAAGGCAGGACACTTCGACTCCGCTCAGTGACCGGAAGCGTGACCGCAAACGCGTTGCATGCAGCACAACAAGTCCTGTGCTCAACCCTGCGTAGTGAAGTGCTCTGGCTTGATCTTGTAAGTGACGCGCCTTTCACCGGGCTGTCGGTAGGGATATTTGTCGACGTTCATATACTTCTTAGCGAGGTGATCGATGACGGCGTCCGCGCCCTGCTCCGTTCTTTCAATGATCGAGCCGCGCACTTCGATATAGCGATAGGGATTGTCTGCATCGATAATCGACAGCGCCACCCGTCCATCGCGCTGCATGTTGCGATCCTTTTGTCGGCCGACCGCGGTGTTAATGATGATGTTCACGCCGTCGTAATCGAACCAGACTGGCGTCACCTGCGGCTGGCCATTGGGCATCACCGTGCCGAGATGGGCGAATTGCGTTTTGCTCAACAGGGCTTGATGAGTTGCGGGTATCGAGCTGGGCATGGGACACCTCTTAAAACACGAAAGGACGAGCTCACTATAAGCCACGCAGGTCGATGCGTGCATTCTCACAACAGCCATACCGCACCGCGTTAACCGTGGCACCGCGAACACGGGCCGAACGCCAAATAACACTGTAGCGAAACAGATGCCGCGGCTACACTGCGCGCCTGTTCAGCCACGCCGATACATTCATTCATGGGCGAAACCGCCGCACCCAGAACCAGCCGCCTTGATGAACTGCGCCAGTCGCTGGCGCAGGGGTCGATGCGTCATGCGCATCGATTGGTGAATGCGCTGCATCCGGCGGAAATTGCTGCGTTGTTGGAGTCGCTGCCGGCGGCTAAGCGGGAAATTGTCTGGGGCTTTATTGACCCGGAAGTCGAAGGCGAGGTGCTGGTCGAGCTGAACGACCAGATGCGCGCCGATCGCATTGATGGCATGGATGCCGAGGAGTTGATTGCGGTGGCCGAGGGCATGGAGGTCGATGACCTGGCCGACCTGATCGGCGATCTGCCCGAGGAAGTCACACAGCGCGTGTTGCACTCCATGGACATGCAGGACCGCGAGCGCTTGAACGCCATGCTGGCCTATCCGGAAGACAGCGCCGGCAGCTTGATGAATGTCGATACCGTCACCGTGCGTCCGGATGCAACGCTCGAGGTGGTGCTGCGTTATCTGCGCATGCGCGGCGAACTGCCGGAGCGTACCGACCGGCTGTTCGTGGTGACACGCCTGGATCGCTACGTGGGTGCGCTGGATGTCACGCGGCTGCTCACCAATGATCCCGAGCTTACCGTAGGTGAGGTGATGGACGCCGGCATCGAAGGTATCGCACCGGAGTCCCCCGTCAGCGAAGTCGCCCGCTTGTTCCAGAACCGCGACCTGGTCTCGGCGCCGGTGGTGGCGCCGGATGGCCGGCTGGTCGGCCGCATCACCATCGACGATGTGGTGGACGTGATCCAGGAGCAAGCCGATCACTCGGTGAAATCCCTGGCCAACTTGCAGGATGAAGAAGACCTGTTCTCCAGCATTCTGCCCAGCACACGGCGGCGCGCGGTGTGGCTGGGCATCAACTTGCTGACGGCGTTTCTCGCCTCGGGCATTGTCGGCCTGTTTGAAGACACGATTCAGCGCGTGGTGGCGCTGGCGGTGCTGATGCCCATTGTCGCCAGCATGGGCGGCATTGCCGGCACCCAAACCGTTACCTTGATCGTGCGCGGCTTGGCCTTGGGGCAAGTGAGCTGGAGCAACGCGCGCTGGTTGTTATTCAAGGAATCCAGCGTTGCCATGCTCAATGGCGTGTTGTGGGCCACGGTGGTGGGCCTGTATGCGTATCTGTTGTTCCACACCTGGATGATCACCGCCATCATTTTCATGGCCATGATGATTAACCTGCTGGCCGCGGCGGTGGTGGGCGTGGCCGTACCGCTGATTCTCAAACGTATGCGCGTCGATCCTGCGCTGGCCAGCGGTGTGATTCTGACCACCTTCACCGATTGCATCGGCTTTGCGTCGTTACTGGGTTTGGCTGCGCTGTTGCTGCGGTGAGGTCGCCACCTCCGGTGCGGAGGTGGGTGCGGACCCAGGATTCACGGTATGCCGCAGGTCGAGACGCCGCATCACTGCCGTCATGCCCGTGGTGTCCACCATATTGCCGCGCAAGAAATCCACCAGTTTACCGCTCTGCGCCATCGCATCGTGGTAACCCAGGTCAATCAAGTCGCGGGTGAAACTGCTCTCGAACATGAGATAACTCATCAGTTCACCGCCGCCGGTATTCAACGCACCCATGCTTCTGAGCAGCACGCGCAGGCTGCGCGGCAGGGACGCCACATGCTTACGGGCAATCTCGGAAATATCCCGACTAGGCATCACCACCAACATTTCGATAGGCCGCATCGTGCGATCGTTGATGACCACCGGACCCACCTTGCGAATGATGTTGTTGATCTGAGTCAGGCGCTCAAAGTCCGCGTACAAGCCATCCGAGAACAAGGCATCCAGCATGTAGCCGAAGATCATGCCGAAGCTGGGACCGCGACTAGGCACCCGCGCCCGCTGCCGGTCGCCGCTACGCGTGGCGATCACCATGATGCGATCCGCGCCCAAGTGGATGGCCGGGCTAAATGGCGAGGATTGCCGCATCGAGCCGTCGCCGTAAAACTCATTACCCATTTCGACCGCGGGAAACAAGAACGGTACCGCAACACTGGCCATCAAATGGTCCAGGGTAATCTCAGCAGGCTCGCCGGCATGACGCACCCGCGTCCACGGCTGCTGGTGGCTGGCCGCTTGAAAGAAAAACACCGATCGCGAGCTGGCGTAACCAGCGCCGGAAATCGCCAGGGCATCCAGATGCCCGTCGTGAATTGAGTGCTCGATGCGCGAAAAATCGAAGTTGGCGCCGAGCAGTCCGCGCAGCGGCGCGTTGTCGAATAGCGAACGCGGCGGCGGCAACAACCAGCCACCGGACAACAACGATGTGAACCAATGCATGCCGCTACGCATCATCGTCAATGCATCCACGTCGAATACTTGCGGCACCTGGAAGTTGCGCCACACCCGTTCGAGATTACCGACCGCCACGCGAAACCGGTGTGCATGAATGGCCAGCTCGGTAGCGTTGATGGCGCCGGCAGAAGTGCCGATCACAATGGGAAAAGGGTTGGGCGCGCGCGCCGGCAGCAAGTCGGAGAGGGCCTTCAGCACGCCAATTTGGTAAGCCGCACGCGCGCCGCCGCCCGGCAGCACCAGCGCTGTCTTACTCGCCCCCGCATATTCGTTTAACTGCGTCACATTGCCTGCCTGAGCGTGCCCTGCGGAACCGTCTATACCAGTCGCTGTCCCACCCGTCGTTGGTTCTATTTGGCGCTAGTATTACATGCGCCCGCCACCCTCTGCGTCACACCAACAAAGTCCACTCCTGGTCCAATTTTGGGGAACCCACATGAAGCTCCTACGTACTGTTAGCGTCCTAACCCTGATGTTCTTGAGCGCACCGACAATTCAGGCCGCCGACGCGCCCACCGTGGGCAGCCCCGCTCCCGCGTTTAAACTGCAAGATCAGCTAGGCCAATGGCATACCCTGGAGGAATACCAGGGCAAGTGGCTGGCGCTGTACTTTTATCCGAAAGACAACACACCGGGCTGCACCACCCAGGCGTGCGAATTTCGCGACAACATCTTTGCCTTTCGCGACGCCGGCGCGGTGATCGTCGGCATCAGCCTGGACGACATGGCTTCGCATAAGAAATTTGCCGAAGAACATGGCCTGCCGTTCACGCTGCTCGCCGACCCCACCAAGGCAACCGCCAAAACCTATGGCGTGCTAACCAAGATGATGGGCATTATGGAAGTGGCGCAACGCGATACCTTTCTGATCGACCCCAAGGGCAAGATCGTCAAGCACTATGTTCGCGTCAATCCCAAGGGTCATTCGCAAATCGTACTGGCGGATATCAAAGC
>JANMSB010000215.1:0-3643 GCA_031388915.1 Pseudomonadota bacterium
CGATGACGATTTTTCCCATGTGACGGCCTGTTTGCAACTGAGTCAGCGCATCTGGCAATTGCGAAAAAGCATATCGCTCGGCAATCACCGGACGTACTTTGTGGAAGCTCACGGCACGGTTAAGCCCCTCAAAATCGTCACGGCTGCCGACCTTGATGGAGGTGATGTCAACACTTGCAGAAAACAAGGACGTTGCTGCGTTCGGCATGCCGCCGAGTAGACCGACCAGCGCTAGGCGTCCGCTAATGCGCGTGGACGCCAGCGAGCGCTCGATGGTGTCAGCGCCGCCCATATCGATGGTCAGATCCACACCCGCACCGCCGGTGAGATCGCGGACGACTGTGTGCCACTCGGGTTGCGCGCGATAGTCGATGGTCTCGTCCGCGCCCAGCGTCTTGAGGCGCGCACATCGCTCCGCAGTGGAAGACGTCATGATGACGCGCGCGCCAAACAGCTTGGCGAATTGGAGCGCGAACAGGGACACGCCGCCGCCGCCCTGCAGCAGCACGGTCATGCCCGGATACAGCGGCGCCGCAGCACACAGCGCATGCCAGGCTGTCACGCCGGCGCAAGGAAACGTCGCGCCTTCCTCAAAGCTCAAATGAGCGGGAATGATCAGCGCCTCACTGTGATGCACAACGATCTGCTCACGCATGACACCGGGCATACCAGTGCTGCCACGCCCGGGTGCGCCAGGGGTCATGCGGAATGGGCCGCCGATCCAATCGGGGTTGAACGTCAACGCGACGCGATCACCGACCTTGAGTCGTGTGACATCCGGTGCTACCTCGACGATCTCACCCGCGCCGTCCGAGCAAGGAATTAAGCCCTGTGGTCCAGCAGCGCCCAACCAACCGGACACCATCATGACATCGCGGCTGTTGATCGACGCCGCGCGCATCGCGATGCGGATTTGGCCCGGCCCAAGCGGGCCCGGTGCAGGTAGATCCTCTATTTTCAGAGAGTCGACACCCGTCGTTGTTCGCGACACAAACACTTTCATACGCTGCAGCCTCATGTTGCTCGAGTGCGCGGCCGACCCAGCCCGCGCTCGGCAATCATACTGCGGTGGATCTCGCTCGTGTCTCGATGCTGCTTTGCGGCTTGATTGAGATAACGGAATGTGGCGCCAGACTCATCTCGCAAAAGTGTGCTTATTGCAGACTTTCGAGTTCGATGTATGGCGCTCACCGATGCGGAGCACAAAAGATGCCAACCTGTTTTGCTCTGGTTGTGGATCCGACTTTTGTCGGACTTCTCAGGCATTGCGGTCAGGCTGTGACCGAAGGGAATGGTTCACCCAACGCCTGACCCACAGTAGAAATTCGCTTAAGTTTGGTCAAGTCATTGCGGACCAATCGGTCCGCGCAGTCTTGACCCCCACTTAGAAGCGGTAGTCGACTTGAACACCCCAGGTTTGCGGCGTCGCCAAGGCGAACACGTCACCCCCACCCCCATTCTGGGCGGCAGAGCCGGTCCGGTAGATATAGGTGCGTTCGTCGAACACGTTCTGGCCGACTGCGGCAATCGTGAGGCCCGACTCGTCCGAGGGGCTCCACGCCAGACGCATATTCACCAGTGTGTACGCGGGAGCTTCGTACCGGTATTTTCCATTCGGATACAAATCGCCGCGAGTCGGGAGGTATTTGCTGCTGTAGGAGACATTGGCCGATGGCACCCACTTGCCCAGCATGTGCAGGGTGTAGTCCGCCGATAGGTTCCCAGTCCATTCAGGCGCCCGAACCAGCTTCTTTCCGGCGAAGTTCTGGGAGCAGACAGTGAATGGCGCACCCACCGTATAGTCGCAATCCGTAACGTTCAGACCGGTATTGACTCCGGGGCCAGGATTGATTCCGTTCACGCCATTGTTAGTGAACTCTTTAAACTCCGCCTGCGTGTAAGCTCCGCCAAGGCCGACATTGAAGTTTTCCACCACTTCTGCGGATATCTGGAATTCCGCACCATACACCTCCGCTGAGGGAGCGTTTTCAGTTAAGGGCACGACAGTAGTGCCAACAACCGTCGAGGTCGACACCTGCAAATCCTTGAAGTCGTAATAATAGACTGAGGTATCGAAGCGGATGCGACCTTGCTGCGTCTTGTAACCGACTTCGTAGGCGGTGATTTCTTCTGGCCTGATCAAGTTGAACGGATTGGAGATGGCGAGTGCGCCGCTGCGGGAGCCGCGGGTCACCGAGGCGTAGACGTTGCTGTCGTCGCCCAGTTGATAGCGAACGACGACACGCGGCGTGGTGTTCACAAATGTTGCGTTATTAACAAAGGCAAAGGCATTAGTAGCACTGGGGGTGTTGAGCACTAAGCCTGTCGGGCCCGTGACAAGCGCGGTCCGCTCTTCATGGTTGTAACGAGCGCCGACGGTCAGGAACAAGTTGGATACGGCTTCCCAGGTCAAGTCGGCGTACACCGCATAGGCTTCAGCGGTAATTTTGTAGGCCTGTCGAAGGGTCCTAGGGTCGTTCGTGAACGAACCAGTCGCACTGTCGGAATCATAGTAATAGACACCAACCACGTACTGGAGCGGGCCGGGATTCACGGAAGTGAGATTGAAGTCCGCAGTGATTGTCTTGGATTTGTCAAAACTGATCGTTCCGTTGAAGGGGGTCGCCAGCGCCACATAATCGCGGTCTAACAGGCCCATGTCGTCTTCTTCCTGATAGCTCGCAAGGCCATTTAACTGGGTCCAGCCCAAGTTGTATTCGATATCAAGCGCCGTGGTATCGACCTTTGTTCTAAAGATCGGCGCGAAGGTATGCGAGGTAAGGTTGTCCCTGGTCTCGACGTAGTTTGTGGCGGCAAGTGGATTGCGGATTCCGGAGGTGGGAGGGCACGGAGCTCCGGGGCTCGCTTCGCACACTTCAGACGTGACCGCCAAGCCGCGCGCGTCGGAGAGTTCCGTGTGATCGTGCTTGAGTTGCAGCGCCAGATTGTCGATCGGCTCCCAGCGAAGCTTGCTGCTGATCGAGCTATTGTCGATCGGCGCCATGTCGATGCCGCTGACGCTATCCGTGATATAGCCATCGCTTTTGCGCTTGTAGCCGGCGAAGTTGATGGCCAGCGTATCAGACAGAATGGGGAGCGACAGATAGCCTTGTGCGCGACGGTCGTTAAAGGAGTAATAGCCCACACCGACGCGCGCGACTAACTCGTTCATGGAGGGGTTAAGCGTATCGATGAGCAGCGCGCCGCCCGTGGAGTTGCGGCCGAACAAAGTGCCCTGCGGACCCTTCAGCACCTGCACTTGGCTGATATTCGCCAGTTCCACGTTTAGGGCGCGGGTAATGGGGTAATAAACTCCGTCTATATACATCCCGACGTTGTTCTCGAAGGTTCCCGCCAGCGCTGAAGTGACACCGCGAATGCTGGGCTGAATGAACGCGCCAGTGGCGGAGACTTGAACCGCCGGCGAGATCCGGCCGAGATCTTCCATTTTCGTGATGCCTTGCGACTCAAGTTGTGCAGCGGTCGCGACGGTGATCGCAATCGGCACATCGGTGATCGATTCAGACCGGCGTTGCGCCGTGACCACGATTTCTTCCAATTCTTCGATGCCCGTGGCGGTCTGAGCCGAGGCGGTGGCTGCAAGCGCGAGCGTGCTGGACGCACCAAGCAAAATTGAAACGAA
>JANMSB010000227.1:0-1969 GCA_031388915.1 Pseudomonadota bacterium
CCTAATTGCCGTCGTCCCAAGGCAATGGCCCCGGACGACACCAACAACACCTCCTGACCTCGCTCGCGCAAGGCTTTGATGTCCTGCGCCAGCGACTCGAGCCAAGACCGGTTCACCTGACCGGTGCTGCGCTCCACCAACAACGACGAGCCCACCTTGACCACAATACGTCGCGCCCGCCGCAACGGCGTCGGCGGTAACCCCGGCACTTGGGAACTTGATGAATCGGAAGTGGACGACATGGGCGCAGCGATGGTTGACCATGGAAGCGGCGCGAAGTCTAGGGCCTGTCGTCAAACTATTCCATCGCTGCGACGGCGGTCAGCAGGGCTCAGGACGCGGCGCACCGAGCGCGGTGTACCCACATTGATAACTTGGGTACTCAAACGAGGTGCAACAAAGTCCTGAGCCCTGCTGGCCCCGTCCCTTCGGGTTGGGTCCCAGAAAGCGCCATGCCGCGTTACTCGTCGTTTATTTGGCCATGTTTATAACTTGGCCAAACCTCACTCCTCGCGCCTTGCCTGGCGCTTTCTGGGACTCCAACGCAGCGATCGCCTAATTGTTAACAGACCCTAGCACGGGTGCGGACACGACCCGTGTCTGGGTCAGGTTGCAATCCCCGATGCTGCAGGCGCTCGGCGCAACACATCGACACTCGGCGCAACCAATCGCTCGCCGTCATAACCGTTGACGTCGCCAAACCTGTCTGAACTATTCCAGTCATTTGTGGCTTGAATAACCTCGGCCTCACTGCGTGCAACAAAGTTCCACCACAGTACTACTTGTTCCGCGAAGGGTTCGCCACCCAGCAGTAACAGACGCGCATTAGCCAAGCTCTGAATTTTTATATGCGTGCGATCTGCGCCGAGATAGAGCAGGGTGCCGGATTCGAGTGCTTCACCTTCGATGATGATCTGGCCGTCCAGCACCAGCACTCCATGTTCGAATGCGGGGTTCAGCGGCAGCCGAGTTTCGTTGTTGCCGGTGCAGGCCAGATCCAATCCCAGCAGGGGTGAATACACTTGCACAGGCGAAGCGTGATCAAGCAACTTTCCCGCCAATACGGTGATGGTGAAGCCATCTTGTTGCAACACCGGCAAGTCGGGATAGTGCTGGAATGCAGGCGGCATGTGGCGACTCGAGTCGGGCATAGCGATCCACAACTGGGCCATATGCAGGCGGCTGGGCGCCGTGATGGGCAGCGATTCTTCAGAGTGTGAAATGCCATTGCCGGCAGTCATTAAGTTGACTTGTCCCGGCCGTAACACCTGCTCATAACCCAGGCTGTCGCGATGCAGGATTTCGCCTTCAATCATCCAGGTGAAGGTCTGCAGGCCGATGTGCGGATGTGGGCCGACGCGAAACTCATCGTGGGATTTGACTGTCACCGGTCCGGCGTGATCGAGAAAACACCAGGCGCCGATCATGCGTCGCGCCTTGTTGGGCAGGGCGCGGCGAATCGGCAGATTCTCGCCGACAATGGTGTCGCGAGTCGTCAGGCGCTCGATAGTGCTGCTCATGAAGATTTACCTGTGCGAATCTAACTTGATTGCGCTAAGTTCTACGCAGATTAACCATTGGAGGCAAGGCCATGATCAAGATTGTTGGCATCTCCGGAAGTCTGCGTAGCGGCTCCTACAATTCGGCTTTGTTGCGCGCGGCGTTGCACGTGTTGCCTGCGGATGTGCAATTGGAAATTGACACCATCAAGGGCATTCCTTTGTACGACGGTGACGTCGAAGTAAAAGACGGCATCCCGGCCAGCGTGCAGGCGCTCAAGAACAGCATCATTGCGGCGGATGGGTTGTTGCTGGTGACGCCCGAGTACAACCATTCCATTCCCGGTGTGATGAAAAACGCCATAGACTGGTTATCTCGACCACCGGCTGATTCGGTCAAAGTGTTTGGCAATAAACCGGTGGCCCTCATCGGCGCATCGTCGGGCGGCTTCGGCACGATGCTGTCCCAA
>JANMSB010000248.1:0-12483 GCA_031388915.1 Pseudomonadota bacterium
TCGAACGGGGGAAGGGACGCTTCCTGACATTGATGGCTTAAGTAAGCGCCATTCCACTTAGTTCGACTGTGTTAGAAAGCGTTGCAAGGTGCATTGCGGCGTTAAAACGGCTTGAAAAAGCCTCACGTACTGGCGTGTTCGCTGCGTTTTTTCAAGCCGTTTTGCCTTGCACTGCAGCCTTTGATCACTTTCTAACACAGTAGAATTAGGAAGGCTGCGTCGCCATCCATCGCTGCTGCAACCACAGCAGCGATGGATACGCTGCTAGCCATATCCAAAAAAATCTGTTCAAGCCAAACAGGCAGGCGTTTACAAGGTGAAACAGGGCGGTCAGGGTCAGTGCCATGTACAGTGCGGTGCGGTTCCATAGCGACAGTGGAAACAACAGCTCCAGCAGGATCACTGCCCACGACATGATCCACAACAGACGCGGCGAATCGCGCCAGCGTCGTAGCGATTCGCTCACTGGATAGGCGGAGAAGAAAAACACATCCGCCAACGCCTTGCCGTTGCGCCACGCTGGATTGACTGCCTTCACCAGTCCGGCCATGAAGTACGACAGCGTCAGTTGCAGCGCCAGGTAACCCAGCGCCAGTTCACGGCCGCGCTCAGTGGGCAGCCAGTGTGCAAGGCAGAGACAGCACAGCATGAGCAGGCTCATGCGATCGCTGCCACCATTGTAAGGACCGTCGTTCTGTCGTAGCAGCAGGATGCCAATCAGTAGCAACGCTGTTAGCGTCAATGACGGTTGCACGCCAGCGACCAGCAGCACGGCCAGCGCCAAACGCGGCACATGCAGTCGGCGTTCCTTTTCAGCAGCCTGTAAGTGTTCGATGCTTTGCTGACAGTAAGCCAGCCCCATGCATAGCTCAGTCAGGCGTAGCGCCTGCTCCAGCATCATGTGGCGCGTTCCGGCAGAGGCGTAGAGCGTGAAGTGAAACGAACTTCGTCTATCAATTGCTGTTGTTGCTGCTGCACAAACACCAATCGGAAGTGCAGGTGATGCGCAGTGTGCGGTCCTTGCAGATGGCCGTTACGCCAGTCGCGTGCAATACGTGCGAGGATTTCGTTTTCGCTGTGGGCGGTGTAGTGCTCAGCGATGCGTTCGGCGCAACTGATCATGAACAGCGTTTCGTTCCAGCGTGCATTCCAAACAAGGCGACGCAGTAATGTGGCGAGCGAGAGCTGCTGAGGGCGTGGCCGAAATTCCTGCCAATCATTGACTGGCTGCTGCTGTGCATCCAGTAATTGGCACTGAATGCGCGGCGATGGTTGGATGTGGTCGAAGAAACCCCACGAAGGCAGTAATGCGGGCAGCAGCAGTTGCAGGGAACGCATCATTGTTTTTTAGGTTTGCAGCAGTGATGGTTTGATTTATGGATCGCTTGCGCTGCTCCTGCCAAGCATCTCAATGGCTTCTCAATCAAAAGACCGTATGTATTCCTCTACCGCAGTGGGTTCAAACACTTTGCCGTCGAAGAAGCCTTCGGCAGAAAAGCTCAGGGCATCGTTACTGGCGGTGAGGGCGTAGCTGCTCTCAGTGCTGCGCTCGGTCTTGAAATCGGTCATCGGTGCTGGCGTGCCTAATGACATCAGCGCAGCTCGGTACAAGTCGGGACGATACGCGGCGCGTGCTATCGCCATGTCGATGGTGTTGAATTGACACTGCTTCCAGCGCACCATTTGGCTGTAGAACCACAACGCATGGCTGGCCCAGGGAAAGGTGGCGGTGTGACCGCTGGGAACAAAAAACTCCGGCACGTGAATCAGGTCGGCGCCGCTGGCGAGACGCAGCTTGCAGTCCAAGGTACGACGCAAGACTTCGGTGGGTGCACCCACATAGCGGGGCTGCGCGAGCAGTCTGGCTAGTTCGGCGTGATGCTCGCGTTGTTCGCACCACTGCGCGGCTTTGTAAATGGCGCGAATCAACCCCGCCAATTGTTCCGGATGGCGCGTTGCCCAATCGGTGCGGCAACCCAAGACTTTTTCCGGGCTCAGTCGCCAAATAGCATGCGTGGTGGAAACGATGGTGCCCACGCCGGCTTCGACGGCCAGGCTGTTCCAGGGCTCGCCGACACAGAAGCCATCGACCTGTCCTTCGCGCATCGCATCTACCAATAGCGGCGGCGGGATCACCACGAGCTGCACATCATGGTCCGGATCGATGCCGCTGGCTGCTAGCCAGTAACGTAGTTCGTAGTTGTGGCAGGAGAAGGGGTACACCATGCCGAAGGTCAGCGGCGCTTGTTGGTCACGAGCGCGTTGCGCCACCACTTGTTGTAGCGCCTGGCCTTGCTGCTCCGGTGGCATGCCGAGGCTCGCCCCATGCGCTTGCATAGCTTTCCATAGCGTGTTGCTGACGGTAATGGCATTGCCGCCGAGCCCCAATGAAATCGGTGCGATCATCGGCGTGGTTACATGACCGATGCCCAACGAAGAGGCCACCGTCATGGGGCCGAGCATTTGCGCCGCATCGAAATGGCCGACCATGATGCGATCACGAATGTTGGCCCAGGAGGTTTCGCGAACCAGCGAGACTTCCAGGCCTTCGGCGGCGACAAAGCCTTTTTCGACTGCGGCCACCAGCGTGGCGCAATCCAGCAACGGCACAAAACCGATGATTAAATTGTTGGGAGTCATTTGAACAGTTTCGCGGCGGTGATGATGCTCTGCGCCACGTCCGATAATCTTAAGTTTTCGTTCATCGCGGTTTTGCGCATCAGGGCATAGGCTTCTTCTTCGGTCATGCTGCGCTGCTTCATCAAGATGCCCTTGGCGCGATCGACCAGTTTACGTTCCTCCAGTTGCTGCTTGGTGCGGTCCAGTTCGTCGCGTAATTGATTAAAGGCCTTGAAGCGACTGATGGTCAGCTCAAGGATGGAATTGATACGCTCCTTCTTCAATCCATCGACCACATAGGCGCTGACGCCGGCGACTACGGCTTTCTCGGTCATGCCCGCATCGGATTTATCGACAAACATGGCGATGGGTCGCTGCACCACGCGCGACACCTGGAACATCTGCTCCAGCACGTCGCGATTGGGGTTTTCCAAGTCGATGAAGATGACATCCGGCGCCACGTCGACAATGCGCTTGAGCAGGTTTTGCATGTCGCGCACCACCACCACATCGGTGTGCCCCGCCTCGCGCAGGCCGTCCTCCAGGATGGCGGCGCGCGTGACGTTTTGGTCGACGATCAGAATTCGAAAAGACGAGTCGGGCATGCAGCTCTGCGGGGTTGTGGTCGCAGCGAAGCATACCCGACTCAAGCACCATATTGAATTGGCGAATCAGATTGGCCTACTCAAAGTTACCAAACGAAATCAACTTGCGCCCAGAGCTTCTTGGTATCGCGAGCGACTGCTCGAGAAGCTGCTGTCGGACCTTCCGAGTAGTCGCCATACTTCAACGTACCGGTAAAGCGTCCCTTCTTGGCAACCAGCGAGGCATTGATTTCGTCGCCGTAATCAACGCTGCCGCGTTCTGCTTCATAAGTGTGGTAGGCCACCACGGCGGTGAGCGTTTCCACCGGGCCGACGCCCTTAAAGTTGGCGGTGAACTGCGCATAACGGTCATCAATGCCGTTGCCCGGCGTGGTCAGGAATTTATCCACCCAGCCTTGGAACTTGTGCAGCGTCGCCAGCGGCGTGGCAAAGCCCACCGGTGTGGCCGAGCCCGGCGCCAGGTAGCCCGTCAGGATTTCGTTGCCTAACATCAGGCTGTACTGCTTGTAAGTGGCAGTGAGTTCGGCCAAGAAGTAATCGTTGTCGAACTGTACTGGGTTGTCGCCGTAGTCTTTTTGCTGTGCATAAGACACCGCATAGCCCAGCTTGATCTTGCTCAGCGGACGTTCGCCGGCAAACCGCAAGCCCATGGTGTTGGTGGAAACGCGTAGCGGGTTCGCACCGGCAGGAACGATGGGAGTAGGAATGGGGTCGAAATCCATCAAGTAATTAAACGCAGTCAATTTGCCGACTTTGAACTGATAGGCCAAGTTGCCCAGGATTAGATCGCCCTTGTAGCTGCCCTGTGGCGAGTCCGGTCCGAAAATCCGATTGACGCGATTGGAGTAGGTCACATCGATGGTGAAATTGCCGGCCATTGGTTTGTTGACCACGCGCAATGCATCGTAGGTCTGTTCATTCATGCGCCAGCCGACGTTACCGATAAAACGTTGATCGTCGAGATTGATGCGTTGCCGGCCGAGGGTAATAACGGTGTTGGCAATGCTGGTGTTGGTGAAGTGGAAGCGATTGACTTCCACGGCGTCCGGATCGGGCACCACCGGGAAAAGGGTGTTTTTGGCGACGGTGGGATCTTCGCGGTAATCATCCATTAATTTGCCGACAAATTCGCCTTCAACCAGCAGCGCGGTGCTCCAGGCCTTGCCGGTTTCCGCGCCCAGTCGCGCTCTTGCCACCAGTGCTTCGGCGTCTTTGGTGAAGGTTGTGCTGGGGTCCTGGTCCACTGTTTCATAGCGCACACGCACGTCGATAATCGGTTTGGTTTCACCTATTGCGCCGGTAATGGGGTTGGCCTGTGCGACGTTGCACGCGGCTGCCACTGCCATGGCTACTGCCACGGATATTGTGTGGGTTGAAGCTGTTCTCATCGTCAGCAAGCGAGTCATTGCATGCTCCTGTGTGTACTTAAGCGCCATTGCCTAAGGTTGGTTATAAAACTGGTTAAAAATGTTCTCGTCTCTTATCCCCTCTCCCGCGAGCGGGAGAGGGAGTCAAAACTATCAAGCCACCTTGTGGGCATCGTTCACTTCATATTCCTCAAGGAAGCTCAGCAGCTCTTCGCGGTACTCCCAATACTTGGGATGTTCCAATAAAGCTTTGCGGGTGCGCGGCCGCGGCAGGTTTACTTCCATGATGTTGCCGATGCGTGCATGTGGGCCGTTGGTCATCATCACCACGCGGTCGGCGAGCAGAATGGCTTCGTCGACATCGTGAGTGACACAGATGGCGGTGATTTGGCTGCGCTTCCAGACTTCCATCAGCACTTCTTGCAATTCCCATCGTGTCAACGCATCGAGCATGCCGAACGGCTCATCCAGCAATAGCAACTTGGGCGATAACGCGAAGGCGCGCGCTAAACCGACGCGCTGACGCATGCCGTTGGACATGTCGCTGGCTTTCTTATCCATGGAGTCGGCCAAGCCGACGCGGCCTAAGTAATACTCGATGACATCGGTGCGCTCGGCGTTGCTGATGTGTGGGTAAACTTTCTCCACGCCCAGAGCTACGTTCTGCCGCGCAGTGAGCCAGGGCAACAAATTGGGCGATTGGAACACCACGCCTCTATCGGGTCCGGCATTCACTACTTCTTTGCTGTCGAGAATAATCGAGCCGCCACTGATGTCGTTGAGCCCTGCCACCATCGACAGCACGGTGGACTTACCGCAACCCGAATGGCCGATTAACGAAATGAACTCGCCCTTGCGCATGTTCATCGCGAATTTGTCCACCACCGTGAGCGGACCCTTGGGAGTGGGATAAGTCTTGGTAACGTCGTAGAACTCCACGTAGCGATTGGGGTCCTGCGCCGGCTTGGGCTTGAGTTCCTTGCGCACGGTCTCCGGCAAACGATCCGCCGTGGTGATGGGCACTACCGTGGGCGCAGCGCGTTCTTCGCCTTCAGAGACGCGGTCGGCGCCCATGTCGAGCAAGTATTGAGTGATCTCGGCGCGCAGCTTTTTGTAAGCTTCATTGTGGTTCACGCCCTTGCGGTCTCGTGGCCGTGGCAGATCCACTTTGAATTCTTTGGTCAGCGTGGCTCTGGGTGCCACGGTGAGTGGAATGATGCGATCGGCCAGTAGCAGGGCTTCATCCACGTCGTTGGTCACCAGGATGACGGTCTTCTTGTCCTGTTCCCAGATGCTTTCGATTTCATCCTGCAACTTGGCGCGTGTTAGTGCATCGAGTGCCGACAGCGGTTCGTCCAACAATAAAATTTCTGGATTCATCGAGAGTGCGCGCGCAACTGCTACACGTTGGCGCATGCCGCCGGATAGTTCTGCAGGGCGACGCTCGGCCGCATGCGACAAACTGACCATGTCGATGTACTTGTTGACATGTTCCAGTTGCTGTTGCTTGCTCCACTGCGGAAACACGGCGGTCACCGCCATCAAAATGTTGCCGCGCACCGTGAGCCAGGGAAACAACGAGTAGCTTTGAAACACCAGGCCGCGATCATGGCTGGCGCCGGTGATGGGTTTGCCTTTGAGCAGCATCTCGCCACTGTCGGGAGTAATCAATCCAGCGATGCTGTTGATCAAGGTGGTCTTGCCGCTGCCCGAAAAGCCGACAATGGCGACGAATTCGCCTTCCTCGATGCTGAGGTTGACGTTGTGCAGTACTTCGGTCACACGGCCATCGGCCGTGTAGCTCTTGCAGACGTTTTTTAGTTCAAGGATGGGCATGTGATGATTTCCTTGATTAACGACGACCGCTGAAATTAACCATGCTCTGAATCGTGAACATCACGCGATCCAGCAAGAAGCCGATGATGCCGATGGTGAATACGGCCACCATCAAGCGGCTTAAGCTATCGGTGCTGCCGTTCTGGAACTCATCCCACACGAATTTGCCGAGACCGGGGTTCTGCGCCAGCATTTCTGCGGCAATCAGCACCATCCAGCCCACGCCCAGCGATAGGCGCAGGCCGGTAAAAATCAATGGCAGTGACGACGGGACCACCAATTTGAACAACTTGGTGGTCCACTTCAGTTGCAACACCTTGGCAACATTCAGCAAGTCCTTGTCGATAGAGGCCACGCCCAGCGCGGTGTTGATGAGTGTCGGCCACAGCGAGCACAGCGCCACGGTAATGGCCGACGTGATGAACGACTTCTGGAACATCGGATCGTCGGTGACATACATGGCGCTCACCACCATGGTTACGATGGGCAGCCACGCCAGCGGCGACACCGGTTTGAAGATTTGAATAAAGGGATTTACCGCGGCATTGATGTTCTCGCTCAGGCCGCACAGGATGCCCAGTGGAATCGCCACGATGCTGGCCAGCAGGAAGCCGGCGAATACCGTATATAAGCTGGTGAAAATCTGATCGATGTACGTCGGCTTGCCGGTGTACTTCATTTTGCTGGGTTCGACCGTCGGGTCTTCTGCCAAACGATCAGCATTGCGTTGTACCTGGCGTTCGTGGAATGCGACTTCTTTGTCGCGCTCGGCTTTGTGATCCGCCCACAACACGCCGACTTGATTCCACACCGCAGCCGGGCCGGGAATGGTGCCCAAGCTGGTCACGATGCGGGAAGACATCTGGCTCCATAGCATCAAGAAAATCAGTATGGCCACCACTGGCACACCTGCCAGCCGCCATAGATCTTTCAATTGGCTGCGCGGACTTTCACCGCGCAGCATGCGAATCACAGGCACGAGGAATCCGAGGCCAGCGACATTCAATACGCCGTAACCTTTTTCAAAGTTATGCGCAGTGCGTGCTGATGCTTTGCGCGGCGCGGCTGGACTTGCTATTGCGGGTGCGCCGGCAACCGGAGCTGCAGGCGACGGTTTGGCCGCATTGGATGCAGGCATGGAAGTGTCCTCGGATGACATGAATTGCGGTGTATCGGTAAGTGGTGGTCGTGATGATGCTGGCCGGACATCTCGACTCCGCTCGATGACCGGAAGGTGAATTCCGGTCGCTGAGCGAAGTCGAAGCGTCTTGGTCCTATGCTGCCTTGAGCCTTACTTGATCTTGCCGGCCTCGATCTTTTGGGCGCCCTTCAGACCGATGTCGAACTTCTCGACATAGGCGTTAGGTTGCTTGCCGTCGAATTCGATGCCATCGAGTTTGGCTTTCCAGGGCGCGCGATAACCATCGCTATCCATCGGGAAGTCGCTGGCTTTTGCCTTGCCTTCCTCGATCAACAACTGCGCGGCCTTCATGTAGATGTCGACGCGGTTAACTTTCTTCGCGGTCTCGGCATACCAGGCATCGGGCTTCTGATCGATCTGGCCCCAGCGGCGCATTTGCGTCAGAGTCCATACGCCATCGCCGACGAATGGATAGCTGGCGAAGCCGCGCGAGAACACGTTGAAGTTCGGCGCATTGCGCACATCGCCCTTGCCGTATTCAAAGCTGTTGAGCAGGCTCTTGCTAATGACGCGCACGTCCGCACCCACGTATTCAGGGCGCGAAATGATGGCCGCTGCTTCCTTGCGATTACCGCCGTTGTTGGCATCCAGCCAGAGACTGGCGCGGATCATGGCCTTGGTGATGGCCAGCAAGGTGTTGGGGTTCTTATCGGCCCAGGCCTTGGTCACGCCAAATACTTTGTCGGGAATGGCGTCGAAGAATTCATCGTCGGTAGCAATCGGTACGCCGACGTTCTTGAAGATGGCCTGCTGATTCCACGGTTCACCCACGGAGTAACCGTTGATGGTGCCGGCTTCCATGGTGGCGGGCATTTGCGGTGGTGGTGTCACCGACAGCAATACGTCGGCATTCACCTGTCCCGATACGTCAGTGCTGGAATAAAAGCCGGGATTCAAGCCGCCGGCGGCCAACCAGTAACGCAACGAGTAGTTGTGACTGGATACCGGGAACACCATGGCCATCTTGAAGGCCTTGCCTTGCGCCTTCATATCCGCCACGACCGGCGCGAGTACTTTGGCGCTGATCGGATGGACGACTTTACCGGCGGCATCCTTGGGCAGCTTGTCCTTGATCTTGTTGTACACCTCGTTGGAGATGGTGATGCCCTTACCGTTAATGTCCATGGCGAACGGTGTGATCATGTCGGCCTTGGTGCCGATGCCGATGGTGGCGCCAATTGGCTGGCCCATCAGCATGTGCGAGCCGTCGAGTTCGCCGCTGATGACGCGGTCCAGCACGATCTTCCAATTCGATTGCGCTTCCAGCGTGACGTACAGACCTTCGTCTTCGAAATAGCCTTTTTCATAGGCAACCGCCAGCGGCGCCATATCGGTGAGCTTGATGAAGCCCAGCTTGATCTGTTCTTTTTCCAGCTTGAGCGGCTTGGCATCGGCGCGCGTGCCTAGCAGCGTGGCAGCGACGGCCAGGGCAACGGCGGCCGTGGTTAGTTTGATGCTGTTGCGACGGGTAATGGTCGTCGTCTTTGCCGTGGGCCGTTGAGGTTCGCGAAACTTGGTCATGTTCACTCCAGTGTGTTTGCGTCATCGTTAACGCCGTTTTCAATACGCGCAATTCGGTGCGCATTTCGAAAACGCAAAAAAAAGCCGCCGTCCCAAACACACGTAAATGTGTTCTGCAGACGGCGGCGTTGCCTATTGATCCAACTTTGGATCGTTGAACGGTTACCCGCTCTTGCTGCTGATAAAGCAAGCACTGTGCCAAGTGATAATAAACGGCTAAAAATACGGGAAAAGTACGGTTTTCTGGTTGGTTGGGTATTCGCGCCCAATGATTCTTTTGCGCCGTTTTGATTCGGAATGGCGCGATCATGTTGGTGCATTGCACAAGCAGTGCGCATCGGGCGATGTCCGTGGCGTCTTAGTAGCGGCGGGTTTTAAACCCGCCTTCTTGGTATTGACGAAGGCGGTTAAGGATGGCCGGTTTGAAACCGGCCACTACGCTACATGGCCAGCGCATCGGCAATAAAGCGTTTGGACACCGTTGTCTTTGGCGTGCGTCCGGTGAACCAACTACGCACATCTTCATCCAGCCCAATGCCGTGCATGTAGTTGTATAGCGCCTTGTTGAGCGCCAGCCCAAGTTGATCGTGATCCACGCCGGTGGGATCGATGAAGCTGATGTCGTTCTTAGCAAAGGTGACTTCCGGCAGTGGCGCGAGCGTCACGCCATAGTGTTCCGGGTGTTTGCCCACCGGGGAATGCACGGTGCAGGTGAAGCGATGCCAGAAGCCGGATTGAATGCAGCCGGCGGCAAATAGCTGGCGCACATACTCCAAGGCATCGACGGTGTCTTGCACGGTTTGGGTGGGAAAGCCGTACATCAAGTAGGCATGCACCAAGATGCCGGAATCGGTGAAGGCTTTGGTGACACGCGCCACCTGCGCCACCGATACGCCTTTTTTCATGAGTGTTAACAAGCGATCCGACGCCACCTCCAAACCGCCGGAGATGGCAATGCAACCGCTATCGGCGAGTTGTTGGCATAACGCCGTGTTGAACGACTTCTCGAAACGAATGTTGCCCCACCAGGAGATGTTCACTTTGCGGCGTTGCAATTCGGCGGCCAGTGCCTTCAAGGATTTGGGCGGCGCGGCTTCATCGACAAAATGAAACCCGGTTTGTCCGGTTTCTTGCAGGATGGCTTCGATGCGATCTACTAACACGCTTGCGGAAGCCGCTTCATAACGCGAAATATAGTCCAGGCTCACATCACAAAAGCTGCATTTCTTCCAATAGCAGCCGTGCGCTACGGTAAGTTTGTTCCAGCGGCCGTCCGACCATAGCCGATGCATGGGATTGAGCATGTCGAGCAGCGACAAATAACGATCCAGCGGCAACCCATCCCAGGTCGGCGTGCCGATCTCGGCAAAGGGAATGTCGGTCTCGCTGTGGTTGATGAACCGAACCACAGACGCTTCGACTCCGCTCAGCGACCGGAGTCCGCTATTCGGTCGCTGAGTCCTTCGGCTCCGCTCAGGATAAACTCCATCGAAGCGTCTTATGCTGTCTCTGACAAAAGTTCTAACCAGCTGCTCGCGACTACGTTTGTCCTGTACATGCTCAAGAATCGCCAACACCGGCAACTCGCCGTCATCCAAAGTCACGAAATCAAAGTAGTCGAATACGCGCGGCTCGGCCAACTCACGCAGTTCCGTATTCACATAGCCGCCGCCAAGTAGGGTGACAATCGATGGATCGTGCGCCTTGATACTCTGGGCAATGCGAAACGCTGCATACACCGAACCGGGAAAGGGTACGGAAAGCAACACGATTTGGGGTTGGTGCTGCTCAAGTGCGGCAATCGTGAGTTGCTGCAACACATCGTCCACTAGGTTGGGTTGCGCAGCCAATGCTTGCGCCAGTGGTTCGAAGGTGGGTTGGCTCTGCGCCAGCGATTCGGCATAACGCACGAATTCAAAACGTTCATCCACGGCATCGCGTAACACATCGGCGATGTCGTTCAAGTACAGCGTAGCGAGATGCCGCGCGCGATCCTGCGTGCCCAAAGCGCCAAACGCCCAGGCCAGCGGATCGCCGCCTTGATCGTCCGCATAGGCTTCCAGCGATGCAAAGCGCGGACCTTCGGGAAGAAAAGTGCGACTGGCAATGCGATGCGCCAGCGTTGAGTCACGGCCTTGCAGAAAACTCATTGCCGGCGCAACGGTGGCGTGATATCGCTCGAACAACGCCGCAAACGCTTTGGCGCGGCTCGACCGCTGCTTGGCCGGCAGCGCTTGAATGCAGTCACGAATCGCCAGCAGCCCGTCCGCTGAAAACAATTGCAGCACCAACTCCAGCGCCAAATCTTCCTGTACCGCATCGAAGCCGCGCGAACGCAAAAAGCCGGTCAGATACGCCGTGGATGGATACGGCGTATTGAGCTGTGTCATCGGCGGGATGAGCGATAGAACGCGAAAGCTTGGATCTGACATGAAAACGGGCGCGGCAGATGGGGCGGCAAGCCTAGCAATAATCAGCCGCCATTGCCCGACGTAGGGTGCACCCTGCGCAGCGAACCGTGCTGCTAAAACTAGCGATCTTCATCCATATGAAACCGATGCAAGATGCGATGCACGATGGGCGTAAATACCAGGCCCACCGTGATGAGAAATACCAGGCCGGCGTACAGCGCATAGAGACCGGCAAACAATTTGCCGGCATCCGATTGCGGCAGATTTACCGGCCCCATACCGCCGAGCAGCATGGCGGCATTTAAAAATGCATCGATCGGTGGCAGGCGTTCGAAGTGTTCATAGCCAAGCATGCCAATGCCCAGTGATGCCGCCAGCAATAGGATTGCGGCAGCACTATGCAGCAGTACACGTCGCATGAAATGCCGGCGCGTCGCCAGTGATTGATGATGCGGTTCGTACATGGCGGTGCTCATCTTGAGTGAACGGCGGGGTCGTGGCCTGTGGCTTTCACCGCAAAGATAAATAGATGAATTGTCCACGCGAAACAAGTGCTTAAGTGCATGGTAAGTCTGGAGTAGTTGGCCGATAGGTCTGGGTCCAAGCGACTGTATAGGCTCCAGAGATGTTCCTGGGGACATCGATTTACCGATATTGACTGGCATTTCAGAGTATGGTGGCCAAATGGCCAATCCAATGCTCTCTTCCGCCCCCAATCCCGAGCTGAATCGCGAAGCCGAGTATCGGCTTGAATCGGTGAGCCGCACGGCCACCCCTGCCGGCATGGAGGGTACTTGGTTCCAATACGTGATCGCCCAGGGTACCAACATGATCACCGGCATGCGCTGCGGCGCTAAGGCGCAAGTGGACGATGAGATCCGCGATATGGTCGAACGCCTCAATGAACGACGCGTGGGCAAAAC
>JANMSB010000310.1:0-7508 GCA_031388915.1 Pseudomonadota bacterium
CGAACAAAAAGTCGCGATGCGCCGCGTGGTCGAACGCGTGAAGGAGAAGCTGCCACGCAAGAAAGCCGCAGCGCGCAGTTATGAAGCCACTCACGAGCCGAACTCCAGCCACATGGCCTTGCTCAAGGACTGGCGCTTGCAGGAAGCCAATACGCAGGGCGTACCGGCCTATGTGATTTTTCACGACGCAACGCTGGCTGAGATTGCCGCGCGTCAGCCGACCTCACTGGAAGAACTCGCCGAGATACCCGGCATCGGCAAGCGCAAGCTGGAGCGCTACGGCGAAGCGTTGATAGAGTTGATGAGCAACTCATAATGCAATCCGTCTAACCCAACACTTGCCACAGCGTTCTTAAGATCAACGCCGACACCACGACGATGAATATCTTGCGCACGAAGCCACTGCCGCCGCGTAGCGCTAGGCGGGTGCCGAGTAACGAACCGGCAATGTTGGCCACTGCCATACCCATCGCCAATTGCCACCACACATAGCCATTGAGGCCGAAGTACACCAATGCTGCAAAATTGGTCGCCACATTCAACACGCGTGCATTGGCAGCCGCATGGAGAAAATCGTAGCCATATAAACGCACGAACACGAACATCAGAAAACTGCCGGTGCCCGGGCCGAAGAAGCCGTCGTAAAACCCAATCGCACCGATCAGCAGTAGTGCCCACACATTATGTTCGCGCTCGAACACACGCGGCCGGTGCTCGTCACCCAGGTGTTTATTGCGTAGGACATAAATCAACACGCCCAACAACAGCACCGGCACCAGGGGCCGAAATAATTTCGGCGGCACGATAGTCGCCACCATGGCGCCGGCGGCGGCCGTGAGCAACACCAACGCCGCCAACGGCATAAGCGCGCGCCAGGGAATCGCAATGGTTTTCGAGAAACGCCATGCGGCGTTGCCGGTGCCGAAGATGGAGGCGAATTTGTTGGTGCCGAGCAGTGCAGGCGGCGCGGCGTCGGGATAAACACTGAACACCGCGGGCACTTGTATCAATCCGCCGCCACCAACAATGGCATCGATGCAGCCAGCACTGAATGCGGCGCATAGAATCAGCAGGAGGTCGAGCGACAAGCAATGAAACTCAAATACCGGCTACCACTGCCCCACATTCGGCATGCTCAGCCACGGCTCTTTCGCTGCCACTGCGCCGCCCCTCTGTAACAACTCGATGGAAATGTTATCGGGCGAGCGCACGAAGGCCATGCGGCCATCACGCGGTGGACGGTTGATAGCGACACCGTGATCTTTTAGACGCTGACAAGTGGCGTAGATGTCATCCACTTCATAGGCAAGATGACCAAAATTTCGGCCGCCGGTGTAGTTCTCGGGATCCCAGTTATAAGTCAGTTCTAGTTGCGCTTTGTCATCGCCGGGTGCGGCTAGAAAAACCAGCGTGTAGCGGCCCTGGTCGCTGCTGAAGCGGCGCAGCTCTTGAAGCCCCAGCGCGTCACAGTAAAAGCGCAGCGATTCGTCGATGTGGCTGACGCGAACCATGGTGTGCAGGTATTTCATTGTTGTGCGCCGGTAGTTCCAAGGGCGCTGGTATTGTAGTCCGGCCTTACCTACTGACTTCTATAAGGCTTATGCCGCTTCTCGCTCGCCAGCCTGTGCTTCACCGCCCAATACTTCAATCAGATCGGTGAGCAGGTGCGACAACTCGCCGCTCATCAACGCAAAGTCGATGTCGAATTGTTCGTCGGCCGCCTCGCCCTGATCTTCGGCACGATCTTTGACCAAATCCAGGAATTGCAGGCGTTTGATCTGCATGTCGGCGGTCAGGATGAACGACACGCGGTCGTTCCAACTCATGCCCAATTTGACGGGACTTTTGCCGGAAGAAATATGCTTTTGCACTTCCTTGCCTTCCAAAGGATGCCGCACGTATTTGACCATGGACTTGGTGTCGTCCACGGCTTGCAGCTCCAGATCGTTTTCAATGTTGAAACGCCCAGGCGCGTCACCAAACATCAACCAAGCGCCCATGGACACCGAGGGCGATTTTTCGGTTTCCAGCAAGTGCGCGCTGAAGCCGTTGATGGTGTCGCGTAGCGTGGCCACCAGTTCTTCCGCCTTGGCGGGCGCGGCGGCATCGACAATCAGCAAGCCATGGTCCGGATCGATCCAGGCGCGGGTCAGGGAGCGGCGGGTGAAGGCGCGGGCGCGCAACTCATCGGCAACCCGCTCTTTAAGCTCGCGCAGTTGCCGCCGACCCACGGGATAGCCCTGCTCGGCCGCAATTTCCACGGCGCGGTCCTTGGTGACCTGATTGATTACCGAGGCCGGCAGCAATTTTTCATCTACACCCAAGGCAATCAGCAGGTGCCGATGCAGGGTATGCACTAGACGCTCCTGCGGACCGGGCATCACCCAGCCCACCGTTTGCAGGTCGTAGCCGGCACAGGGCGTCAGAGGTCGATAGGAGAGCTGTTCTTCCAATTCGCCAGGCGACAACACCCAGTTCGACGACAGGCGAAACACGATGAGATTCTTAAACCACATGACAACAAACCAGGGCCAACCAGGGGCCGCGCAGTATACGGATTAGCCCCGAACCGGGCACCGCTCTTACCGCTCGCCGGACCCCTGTTGCCACTGGCGCGCCACTTGACACAACGCGGTGTCAGCAGCCGGTTTACCGGCCAGAAACCCCTAGTGTCTTCTGTTAACAGACCCTAAGGTCAGTGACTCTCTGGCCGCTAACTGAGTGAGTAACCCACTCTCCGAGACCGTTTCCAGGGCCAGAGCTATGTTTGTAAGCATGTGGATGACCAAAGACGTGTTGACGGTGACGCCGGATGTGCCACTCATCGCCATTGCCAAAACCATGTCGGAAAAACGCATCCGGCGGATGCCGGTGGTGGATTCGGCGGGGCGGCTACTCGGCTTGGTTTCCTCGCACGATGTGCTGCATGCCTTTCCGGTGGACGTGAACCCATTTACCTACGTGGCTGGCAAAGGGCCCGACGACGCCACCTCCAAACTGACTGCTAACGATGTGATGGTGCTTGAGCCGCTCACCACCACGCCTGAAACACCCATTGAAGATGTTGCGCGCTTGATGCGCGACAACAAGATCGGCGCATTGCTGGTCATGCGCCATGAACATCTGGTGGGCATTGTCACCGAGTCGGACATCTTCTGCGCTTTCGCCGGTCTGTTCGCCCCCGATACCCACGGCGTGCGCATTACCTTCGACAACTCCAATGGCCAGGACGTGTTTCCGCTGATCGCCGAACTTACCCATCAGCATCGTCTGCGCGTGATGAGCTTCATCTCGCTGCACAAGCACGAACGCCCGCTGTGCGTGGTGCAAGCCACCGGCAAGCCTACCGGCATCGAAGGCATGCTCAACGCCATCTGGAAGTCGCATCACCAAGTGGTGAGCGTCATTCATTTGGAACCACACCCGCAAGCATAGCGGCAACGCTCCAGCCGCCCCTGCTATACTCCGGCCATTCTTTACTCGGAATGGTTGCCTCATGGACTTGCTCACTGCTATCGACAGCCGTGCCTCTGCGCTCAGGCTCAGCGAACCGGCGCCCAGCCGCGCACACCTTGAACGCATCATCGACGCCGGCGCCCAGGCGCCCGATCACGGCAAATTAGCGCCCTGGCGTTTTGTTGTGCTGGGGAATATCGCACGGCAACAACTCGGCGAAACGATGGCGCAGGATTTGGCGCGCCGCGAACCGAACGCCGATGCCGAGCTGTTGCAGCGCGAACGCAATAAAGCCGGCCGCGCACCGTGCATCATTGCCGTCGCCGCACGTATCACTAAGCCGCACAAGGTGCCGGAAAGCGAACAAGCACTGGCCGTTGCAGCCGCCGTGCAGAACATGTTTCTAACTGCGTATGCGCTCGGCTATGGTGTCATGTGGAAAACCGGCCCAGCGGCCTACAGCCCGCAAGTAAAGCGCTTGTTGGGACTGAACGAAGACGACCACCTCGTTGCGCTGTTATATCTGGGCACGCAGGTGATGCCCGGCCCGTCGCGTGGCCCGGCGTTCAAAGAGCCGGTGCGGTGGCTGGATTAGCGGTGTGTTGACGACACCAGGCCATCTCTCCGATGCCTACCGCTGGATTTGATCTTGATCAATTGACACTACGCCGCGCGATCCCAGGCGACGCAGCGACACTCATCGACATTGCCGCTGCGACCTTCGTCGAGACCTTCGCTCACCTTTATCCACCTGCGGATCTCCAGGCGTATCTGGCAACGGCCTACACGGTCGAGCGCTATCGCGAAAAACTTGAGGAGCCGCACACCGGCGTATGGTTTGCGCATGTCGCCAACGAACTTGCGGGCTTCATTGTCGCCGGCCCTTGCAAGCTACCCATTGCAAACCTCGAACCCAACGCCGGTGAAGTGCAACAGCTATACATCTACGCCCAGCACCAAAATCTGCGCATCGGTACGCGCTTGATGGATACCGCGCTAGCTTGGCTGGCAACCGAAAACCGTGCGCCGCTTTACGTGGGTGTGTGGTCGGAGAATCAGGGTGCGCAACGACTGTATCGTCGTTATGGTTTCAGCCAAGTCGGTGAATATGATTTCCCGGTCGGCAACACCCTTGATCACGAATTGATTCTACGTAGGGGCGGCGCGCGAGCCGCCCTGCCTTGATTTGGTGACACAAGAGGGCGGCTCACAAGCCGCCCCTACAAACGGCAGTTACGCCACCGCCGCCTTGGCCTTGGCCACTTCGGCGATCACGGCATCGGCAACTTGGCGTGGCACTGGGTCGTAGTGCGAGAACTCCATCGTGTACGAGGCGCGGCCGCTGGTCATGCCGCGCAAGTGACCGATGTAGCCGAACATTTCCGACAGCGGCACGGTGGACACCACGGCGATGTTAGTGCCACGTTCCAACTGTTCCAGGATGGTGCCGCGACGACGATTGATGTCGCCGATCACATCGCCGAGATAGTCGCCCGGGGTAACGGTTTCGACCCTCATCACCGGCTCCAACAAAATCGGACCGGCTTTGCGAATGCCTTCGCGGAAACAAGCTTTCGCAGCAATTTCAAAGGTGAGCGCGTTGGAGTCCACGTCATGGTAGCTACCGTCGGTGAGCGTCGCGCGGAAGTCCACCGTTGGGAAGTGCGCCAGCACGCCATCTTGCAATTGCATTTTCAGGCCCTTTTCCACCGACGGCACGTATTCCTTGGGTACCGAGCCACCGACGGTTTTGTCGACGAACTCGAAGCCCGAACCACGCTCCAACGGTTCAAAGGTAATCCACACTTCGGCGAACTGACCCGAACCACCAGTCTGCTTCTTGTGCACGTACTGTTCGTCGAGCTTCTTGGTGAAGGTCTCGCGATACGCCACCTGCGGCTGGCCCATGATGCCTTCGACATTGAACTCGGTACGCATACGGTCGAGCGTCACTTCCAAGTGCAATTCGCCCATGCCGCGCAGAATGGTCTGACCGGTTTCGCGATCGGTTTCCAAGTGTAACGACGGGTCGGCGCGCACCATCTTGCCGAGTGCGGCATTGAACTTCTCCTGTTCGGCCTTGACCTTGGATTTCACCGACACACTGATCACCGGGTCCGGGAAGCGCATACGCTCCAGCACCACGGGATGGGCGGAATCGCTCAACGTGTCACCGGTTTCGGTTTCCTGCATGGAAACCAGGGCAACGATGTCGCCGGCGCGAGCTTCTTCAATGGGATTGGCTTCCTTGGCGAACATTTCCACCATGCGGCCGATCTTTTCGCGCTTGCCGCGCGTGGTGTTCATTATCGAAGCGCCCTTGGTGAGCACGCCGGAGTACACGCGGATGAAGGTGAGCGCGCCATAGGCATCATTAATCACCTTGAACGCCAGCGCCGAGAACGGTTCTTCGTCCGAGCACAGACGTTCGCCGATCGGTTCACCATCGGCATCCACAGTATTAATAGCGGGAACATCGGTCGGCGCCGGCATGTAATCGACCACGGCATCGAGCACCTGCTGCACACCCTTGTTCTTGTACGACGAACCGCACAGCACGGGGTTGAATGCCGAGGTGATCGTGCCTTTGCGCAGGCAGGCGCGCAGCACTTCGGCGGATGGGGGAATCTCATCGCTGAGATACGCTTCCATAGCGGCATCGTCCTGCTCCAAACAGGTATCGATCAGTTCAGTACGAAACTTTGGAATGGCATCCAGGATCGCGCGATCGCTAGGTACTGTAATGCCCAGCTTGTCGGCCATGCCGTCGGTGACATCAATGATCTTCCACTCGGCATCCTTATCGTCGGAATCCCACACCAAGGCTTTCATTTCAACCAGGTCGATCATGCCCTTGAAGTTGTCTTCCGAACCGATGGGGAGCTGCACGGGCAAGGGACGCGAACCGAGGCGCTTTTTAATCATGTCCACGCAACGCAGGAAATTGGCGCCGCTGCGGTCCATCTTGTTCACATAGCAAATACGCGGCACGCCGTAGTTGTCGGCCAGACGCCAGTTGGTTTCGGACTGCGGCTCCACGCCGGCCACGCCGTCGAATACCACCACCGCGCCGTCGAGCACGCGCAAGCTGCGGTTTACTTCGATGGTGAAGTCGACGTGCCCGGGGGTATCGATCACATTGATCTTCTTGTTGCGCCAGAACGCCGACACGGCGGCGCTCTGAATGGTGATGCCGCGCTTCTGTTCCTGCTCCAGATAGTCGGTAGTGGTCGACGTCTTCAGATCCTTGGTATCGTGAATGTCGATAATCGTGTGCTTGCGCCCCGTGTAATAAAGGATGCGCTCAGTGGTCGTGGTCTTGCCGGCGTCGACGTGGGCGATGATGCCGATATTGCGAATATCAGAAAGCGGTGTTGTACGAGGCATAACGAGTTTCCAGAACAGTTTAAAGGTGAGAGCAATTCAATCGCAGGGCCACAGGGTTGTCGGGAATCGGGGGGTAAGCACTACCCACCTGCAACCACCTGTGAGGACGTTACTGGTCTAGCCAGTCCGGCGCCTTCGGCCGCCCGGCTACGTCTCCCGCGTCGAGGAACCCCAGCCGAACTTCCTATTGTAGCGAAAAAATCCGTTGCCGGATGCAGCGGCGACGCCGTGTGCAGGGTCGCCCAGGCTTATTACGTCGGAATACTCCGGCCAAACTGGCCAACTGTCGGGAAATACCGGCTTTTTAACTGCTCTGTGGCCTGAGCCCGGGGCAGGGTCAGGTCAATCTAGCCTCCATATCCCTGAACGTCCCGCGGACCAGGGGGCGGCCTGACAAATCCGGGCTAGTGCATATTGAACGTAGCCAGGGGCTCCCCTTCCCCATGATGCGGACGAAACAAGCGCCCACGTTCGGCAAGCAGCACGAACAACAGCGCCACCAGCCCACACAGCCCCGCACCCAACACCAACGGTAAGGTCGAACCATCGAATTGCCGCCCAATGAGCGCGCCTACGACCGCGCCGCCCGTGGTGCTGATAAAGCCCTGCCAGGAGGCGGCAATACCCGCAATCGAACCCATGGGCTCCATGGCCATGGAGCCGAA
>JANMSB010000315.1:0-18964 GCA_031388915.1 Pseudomonadota bacterium
TCGTTTGTAACTGGCTTGCGGCAGAATGAAGTCGAAATAGAACTGCGCCGTTTCCAGTCGGGTCGCATCGGACGCATCACTCGTGGCACTGATGCGTGCAGCTTTGGCTAACGCAAAGGCAAACAACACCACGCTGAGCAGATGTTGATAGTCCACCGCGCCACGCAGAGCACGCTCTTTATCCTGCGCGGCGTTCTCTGTAATGAACAAGGTGGCCGCTTGCAAGTTGGCAAGCTGTTCCAGCAAACGGGCGCCCAACGAGGCACAGGCCGGCACTGCACTGCACTGTTTGGCTTCGGCGTGCATTTCGGTTATGAGTAAGCGCAACGCTGCGCCGTTATCGGCCATGATCTTGCGTGCAATCAGGTCAACGGCCTGAATCTCCGTCGTACCTTCGTACAGCATGGTGATGCGACTATCACGCACGCTTTGTTCAACGCAGTTGTCATGAATGTAACCGTGGCCACCATACACTTGTAGCGCGGAACTGGATAAAGCAAAACCGTTCTCGGTGAACATAGACTTGGCTACCGGCGTCAGCACCGAAACCATTTGCGTGGAATGGGCACGGCGCGCGGCATCGGGGTGATGCTCGGCAAGATCGAGCAGATGTGCGACCCAGTAACCAATCATGCGTTCGGCCTGTACGATGGCGCGCTGTTCCAGCAAAATTCGCCGCATGGCCGGATGTTGAATAATGGGATCGGCCGGGGCGGTCGGACTACTGCGATTGGCAGTGCGCATCTGCAAACGTTCGCGCGCATAACTCAAGGCGTTTTGATGCGCGATCTCCGCATGCGCGAGCCCCTGTATCGCTACGTGCAGGCGCGCAGCATTCATCATCACAAACATGGCTTGCAGGCCGCGGTGTGGCTCGCCGATCAACCAGCCTTGGGCATTGTCGAAATTCATGCTACAGGTGGCGCTGCCCTTAATACCCATTTTCTTTTCGATACCGTCGCAGCGCACGCCATTACGCTGCAAGCCATTCGGACCGGACAGCAGCTTGGGAACCAAGAATAGCGAGATACCCTTGGTGCCCGCTGGCGCATCAGGCAAACGCGCCAACACCAAGTGAGTGATGTTGTCGCTTAAATCATGTTCACCGCCGGAAATGAAGATCTTATTGCCGGTGACGCGATAGCGTTGGTCGGCCACACCTATGGCATCAGGTTCGGCGCGTGTCCGCAATAAACCTAAGTCGCTGCCTGCATGTGCTTCAGTCAAGCACATGGTCGCCAGCCATTCGCCACTCACCAGCTTGGGCAGATAGGTGTTTTTGAGTTCATCCGAGCCATGCGCGCGCAAACTTTCGTAAGCGCCATGCGCCAACCCCGGATACATCGACCAAGCGTGACAGGTTGCCATCAGCATTTCATACAACGCGGCATTGAGTAATTGCGGCAAGCCCTGCCCACCAAACTCGCGGTCGCACGCCAGCGCCGGCCAACCGGCGTCGACATAGGCTTGATACGCAGCGCGATAACCAGCCGGCGTGCGCACCGTGGCATTGTCGTAGTGACAACCTTCGACATCGCCCGGTGAATTTATAGGCAACAACACTTCGCTGGCGAAGCGCCCTGCTTCCTCCAGCACTTGCTCGACCGTGTCGTTATCCAGTTCGGCGAAAGCCGGCACCTGCGCCCAATCGCGATCGGCTTGCAACCAGGCTTCGATCACGAACTTGATTTCAGTCAGCGGTGCTTGATAGGTCCACATAGGGTTGGCTCTTAGGGTCTGTTCGCAATCAATAATTCGAAGTCAGAAACTACATCGAGGTTCTGACCGACCATAGTTCGGGGAAGAAACGCAGCTCCAGCGCCTTGGACAAGTACGCCACGCCGCTGCTGCCGCCGGTGCCACGCTTGTAGCCGATGATGCGTTCGACGGTTTTCATGTGACTAAAACGCCAGAGCTGGAACTTATGATCCAAGTCCACCAGGTTCTCTGCCAGCTCGTACAAATCCCAATGTTCATCGCGGTTGTGATACACGGACAGCCACGCAGCCGCCACCGCCTTGCTGGCTTGATAGGGTAGCGACCAGTCGCGCGCAACATAGTCGGCAGGTATGCCGAAGCCGCGCCGGCTAAGCAGGCGCAGTGCTTCGTCGTACAGGCTGGGCGCATTCAAGGCGCGTTGCAGCGCCGCATAAATTTCGGTGTCGTGGCCGTACACTTCGATCATGCTGGCGTTTTTGTTGCCGATGAGAAATTCCAACGTGCGGTATTGATACGACTGAAATCCGGATGCCTTGCCTAGTGAGTTGCGAAACGCGGAGTAATCCATGGGCGTCATGGTGGCCAGTACGTCCCACGACTGAGTGAGCTGCGCTTGAATTCTCGACACCCGCTTTAGTCCTTTGTCCACGGGGCCCAGATCGTCGCGTTGCACATGTTGGATAGCGGCGCTCAACTCGTGAATGCATAACTTCATCCACAACTCGCTGGCTTGATGGACGATCATGAACAACATTTCGTCGTGTTCGAAGGTGTTCGGTTGTTGCGCGCTGAGAATCTGATCTAGGTGCAGATACTCGCCGTAGCTCTTGGACTCTCCGAGATCCCAATGAATCGGTTCATTGCTGACGTCGATGGCAGCTTGCGGCGGAAAATCTTTGGGATCGGACATGTTGGCTTCGCCTGGATCGCTGCTATTGGATCATTTGCCGATGAACATCCAGGCGGGCACATGTCGCCAGGCTGAGCTGAGTTCCTTATCCAGCGCAGCAAATCCCGGTTCACACTCGCCCACCTGTGTCCAGAAACGTTGCGAGTGGTTCATGTGTCGGGTGTGGCACAGCTCGTGAATCAACAGGTAACGCAATACTTCCGGTCTCAGGAATAAGGCGCATAGATTCAGGCTAATCGTTCCCGACGAGGAGCAACTACCCCAACGAGTGCGCTGCCGACGAATTTGTAAGCGTTCAAACTTGAACTCGTACTGTGCAGTCAGTTGTTGCAGGCGCCCGAACAGTTCTTGATAGGCCACCGCCAACAACCAATTGCTCAATAGTCGTGACCAGCGCGTCGGTTCGGCAATGGCGCCACGGATTAGCAACCGATTGTTATCCAGCACGCGCAATTTTGGCATGGTGGGCTCATGTCGATATTCGACTTGCACCGAGCGTTCGATGGCAGGCAGCAGCAGCTCGGTGGGCGCTACCAGCATGGCTTGTTGCGCCCTGCACTCCTGCACGCGCGCGTCGATCCATGCACGGTGCTTGCTGACGAATTGTTCCACTAGTCGCGCCGGGGTACGCGGTGGCACGACTACTTCAACCACGCCAGCGGGATACACCCGCACAGACAAACGTCGGGCACGCGCACTGATTCGCACCGTCCATGCATCGTGGGTTTCGCGCGCTGCGAACAACGGCAACTGCGTCACGTGATTGGCCGGATCGATCAGGCGGTTACTCATATTAAGCAAGTCCTCAAGCAAACCCCCAAGCAATCCGACTGAGCTCATTTCAAACTCAGCGATTGCAATATATTTTTTGCATCGCGATAGTCCGGCGCCAGAACCAGCGCCTGCTCCAGCGCATCACGTGCAGCCAAATCGTTATCGCGTGCACGCTCGGCTTGGCCGAGCAGGTAAAAAGCTTCGGCGTAACCCCAGCCGGTCGCGGTGCTTTGTGCAGTGGCGGGTATCGCCGCGTAGCGTGCGACCAGTTGTTTGATCGAATCATACGCCTGCGCTGCGCCGCCTTTGGTCACTGTCAGCCAAACAGCCACCAACTGCACCTGCGCGGTTTTACCGCCGAGCTCCAACGCTTGTTGCAGCGTCGCTTCGCGATCACGCCGGTACAGCATACTGCGCAGCGGTCGTAGTTCTTCCAGCATGCCAAGGCACGCCGCTGCCAGCGCATGATGCACGGCCAATGCCGATGGGCTCTTCGCCGCAGGCTTCGATTCCGCACAGGTTTGCGCCAATTGCTGTGCCTGTTCGGAATCTTCTTTGGCCAACAACTGCGCCAGCTTCCAACGACCATAGTTCAAATAGTTGTCATGTGTTGCCATGTCCGCCACGGCGACTTCGAGCTTTTCCATGGCCTGCACGCTGTGCCGCAGGCTACGGCTGTCGGCGGCATAAAACGCGTATTCAATCCGGCCGCCCAGATCGTTTAACGCTTCATCTGCATGGGCGCCGGCAGCGCTCAAAGCACCCAAGGCGAGGCGCCACAGCAACGTCTGTTTGCACACATGCTTGAATGAGGGGCCGGGCTGCAACGCAGAAATCTCCTGACTAAACTGCGCCGATCATTGCCCAGCGGCTTTGTGATTACAATGGCGAATTCCATACACTTCTACAGGTCCACCGGAGCACACCCGCATTGATCGACATTGGACTCAATCTTACCCACGACAGCTTCGATCATGATCGCGACGCGGTGTTGGCTCGCGCCGCGTCAGTCGGCGTTACCGGCATGTTGGTGACGGGTAGCGATGTGCCGCACAGCAAAGCCGCCTTGCAATTGTGCCGCGCCCATCCAGATCGTTTGCGTTGTACGGCGGGCGTGCATCCACACCATGCCAAGGATTTCCAAGCCGAAAATGTGGCGGAGCTGCGCGCATTGTTGGCCGATCCGTTGGTGATTGCCGTGGGCGAATGCGGCCTGGACTACTTTCGTAACTTCTCGACCCACGAACAACAGGAACAGGCGTTTTGCCTGCAATTGGCATTGGCAGTCGACACCGGTAAGCCGGTGTTCTTACACGAACGTGATGCACACGAACGTTTCGTCGACATCCTGGGCAACTACCTGCCCAGACTGCGCGGCGGCGTTGCACACTGCTTTACCGGCACCACAGCACAGGCGCGCCGGTACGTGGAGATGGGGTTATATGTGGGTATCACCGGCTGGATTTGCGACGAGCGCCGCGGTGCGTCTCTACGCGAGGCGGTGCAGGAGATTCCGCTGGATCGACTGTTGATCGAAACCGACGCGCCCTACTTGATTCCCCGCGACCTTAAACCCAAGCCTAAAGCACACCGCAATGAACCCATGTACCTACCGGCGGTGTTGAACACATTGGCTGCTTGCCGAGGTGAATCGGTAAGCAGTATTGCCGCGGCGACTACCGCGAATGCGCAGCGTCTGTTCGGCTGGCCGAGGTAGGAAACTAGCCGTGTAAATTCGGCTGCGCGTGCTTCTTGATGTTCTGCCACACATCGGCGAATGCCGCAGCGACATTGCCGCGCGAGCGATCCACGATGGGGAACGCGCTGGCGAGCTGATCAATGCGCACCACATACTTGGGCTTGCCCTTGGGAAACTCGCTGCGCTGCGTGAACACCAAACGCCCATCGACAGGCACCTCATCCGCCAACAGTTTCACTGCGGCAATGCGGTCGTACAGAATGGGTTGCGGATTGGAAAACGTAAAACGCAACTTGCGGCCGATGGCGGTCCACTGAAACATTTGATCGCCGCCGAACACCGCGCCGGGAATGTCGAACAGATCGATGATCAATAAACCGCGTTCGGTAAGCAGCAAGTAGTTCAAATGCAACTGGCCGCCGCTACCATTGGGAATCAACACATTACGCAGCACTTCGTAGGCAATGGATTCAATACGCGCTTGATTGCGGTGTTCGACGCGCCGCACTAGGTAGGCGCGCACTCCTGCCACGATCGCCGCAATCAGCACCACGCCGCCTGCCAGCGGGTAAACCCATATCGGCACGCTATCGCTCACGTTCAAGGTGCTCTCTGAAGTTGCGCACGCAATGCGGCCAACTGTGGCTGAAGTTCGGTTTCATGGAGCGGCAAGGATAGCAGTTGCGCCAGCGGCGGTGGCACCGGCACGCTGCGCCCGATCAACGGTTCCACGATGTCATTGAACTTGGCCGGATGCGCAGTAGACACCAGCACCCAGTGACTGTCCTGCTTTGCCTTGGGCAAATTCCAGTACACCTCAGCAGCAGTGGCCGTGTGTGGACACCACACCTGCTGCAAGGCTTGTGCGTCATGCTTGATGCGGGCGCGAATCTGTTCGTCACTGACACCGAAGGCGCTGACTTGCTGGCGGATCTGATCAAACTGGAACAACGCACGCAGGCGTTCCATGTTGCTGGGATTGCCGACATCCATCGCCGACGCCAGTGTCGCGACACTTTGCCGTGGCTGCCAATCACCGGACTTCAGAAAGTCGACAATGGTGCGATTGGCATTGGTGGCGAGAATCACTTCGCCGATCGGCAAACCCATGGCGCGCGCCCAGATGCAGGCCATAGCGTTGCCGAGGTTACCGCTGGGAATAATGAAATTGGCGGGCTTGCCGGTGCTGCGCCAGATATCCAGCGCACTGCGCACGTAGTACACCATCTGCGGCAACAGCCGGCCGATGTTAATGCTGTTGGCGGATGACAGCTCATGCGATTGCTTAAGCGAGGCATCGGCAAACGCTTCCTTCACCATGCGCTGACATTCATCGAAGGCGCCATGCACGCTGAACGTACGTACGTTGTCACCCCAACAAGCCAGCTGCGCAGCTTGACGTTGCGACACTAAACCCTTGGGATACAGCACACCCACTTCCACCCAGGGACGACGATGGAAAGCAGCGGCCACTGCGCCACCGGTATCGCCTGAAGTTGCCACCAGAATCGTCAGCTTGCGCGGCTTGCCGGCACGGATGCGCTCCAGACTCGCCGCGAGAAAACGCGCGCCGAAGTCTTTGAACGCCGAGGTCGGACCGTGAAACAACTCCAGTACCGATGCCGGACCCGGCGTACCGCTCAAGGTCAACAGGGGCGCTGGAAAATTGAAGGCATCGCGACAGACGTCGGCCAGCACCGGTACAAGTGCATCACCCTCGGCAAATGGCGTAACCAGCTTGATGGCGATATCCGCCATCTCAGTCAGGCCATCGAAATCCTGGGCGCTGAACTTGGGTAATGTCTCGGGCACATATAATCCACCATCCGGCGCAAGGCCCTGTGCAATGGCGGCGCTCAGACTGACGCGGTGTTCGGGATTGCGAGTACTGTGAAACAACATTCGATAAACCATTGGGAATACGAGGATCAGGATTGGCGATCAGCCGACTTCAGCCAATCACTCTAACAAGTGCGCGCCCTTTTGTTCCAGCATGGAAATCCACGCATCGCTGTCCAATCCGGCCGTCTTGAATGCGGCCACCATACCATCGCGCGCCGCTTCAGCTTTGTCGGCCGGCAACCACGCGAATACGGTTGGGCCTGCACCTGAGATGGAGCAACCCAGAGCACCCGCATCCTTGGCGGCCTGCTTGACGGCATCGAAGCCTGGGATCAACACACGACGCTGCGGTTCAATGACCACGTCTTCGAGTGACTCGCCGATCAAGCGCAGATCGTTGGTGAAACAACCGGCGAGAAAGCCCGCCAGATTGGCGGTTTGCCAGATGACATCCGACAGGCTGACGGTGGGCTTGAGGATTTTGCGCGCATCCTTGGTGGCCAACACCATGTGCGGGTGTACCAGCACACAACGGATGCCGGCCGGCATAGGAATCTGTTTGACGTTGGGATTATCCACACCCACCGTAAGCACTAGGCCACCGAACAACGAGGGCGCGATGTTGTCGACGTGCACGGAGCCACTGGCGACTTCTTCACCGCGCATGGCGTGCTTGAGCAATTCCAATTGTGTCAGTGGCTTTGGTAACAACGCATTAGCCGCAACGACGGCCGCGACTGCCGAGGCGGCCGAGCCACCCAGACCCGATCCCAGTGGAATACCCTTCTCAATTGTTAATTCAATACCGAAATCAAGTTGTTGATCTTCAACAATACTCATTACGGCCCGACCGGCGGTATTGCGGGCAGCATCCAACGGCAAATCCTTGACCACGCCGTTGATGGCAGCAATGCGTACGCCGAGTTCAGTGGTGCGGCGCGCGGTCACACGATCACCGATGGCTTGGACACTCAGGCCCAGCACATCGAAACCCACCGCGACATTACCGACACTGGCAGGCGCGAAGGCGGTTGCTACTGAACGATTAGAAGGTGTCGTCATTAGAGTTTTGCACCGAGATAAGCACAGACACGCAACAGATCCGCAAACACACCGCCCGCGGTGACTTCGGGGCCGGCGCCGGGGCCTTGCACGACCAAAGGATTCTGATTGTAACGACTGGTGCTGAAGCGCACGACGTTATCGGTCAGATTGATATTCGCAAAGGTATGGTTGCGCGGCAGCTCCACCAAGCCTACCGAGGCCTTGCGTGTCGCGGCATCCAGCGAACCGATGTAGCGCAACACATGATTACGAGCGCGAGCAACTTCCAAACGTTGCTGCATGAGCTTGTCGAACTCCGGCAAACGCTTGAGATATTCCTCCACGCTGCACGAACGCAGCGCTTCGGGCACCAGGCTTTCCAGCGCCACATCCTTGAGTTCCAAGTTCAGCCCCATCTCGCGTCCGAGGATGACTACCTTGCGTGCGAAATCCAGACCCGACAGGTCGTCGCGCGGATCCGGCTCGGTATAACCCTTGGCCTTGGCTTCCAGCACGACGTCGGAGAACGGCCGTGAGCCATCGTAAACATTGAATAAGTAAGCCAGCGTGCCGGACAGAATGCCTTCGATGCGTTGGATCTCATCGCCGGTTTCACGCAGGTCGTGCAGCGTCTGAATTACCGGCAGCCCTGCGCCCACCGTGGCTTCGTATAAATAATGCGTGCCGCCCTGGCGACGCGCGGCGTGCAGACTCTGGAAGTAAGCATAGTCATCGCTGTTGGCTTTCTTGTTGGGCGTCACCACATGGATGCCCGCTGCCAACCACTCGGCGTAATGACTGGCCACCTCCGCGCTGGCAGAGCAGTCGACAATCACCGCATGGGGTAAGTGGCTGGCGTGAATGTGTTCAGCAAATTTTTTCAGGCTGGCAGCCTCGCCCTCGCCTAGTTTGCCTACTGCGCCACGCCAATCACCCAGCGGAAGCTCACCGTTGATCAAGTGCATGCGCTTGGATTTCAACAGGCCGCGCACGCGCAGATCCACATGAAAATCCTTGCTCAAGCGTTTGACCTGCGAAGCCAGTTGGTCGATAAATGCGCCACCAACCACACCCGGACCAATGACACCGATCGATACGGTATTGGGCGACAGATAAAAACCGGAATGCACCGAACGCAGCGCGCGGGCCGAGTGCTTGCCGTCGATCACCACGGATATGTTGCGCTCTGACGCGCCCTGCGCGATGGCTTTGACGCTGACGCCGGCATTGCCCAGCGCGTTAAATACTTTACCCGCCACGCCATGCGCACCCGCCATGCCATCGCCGACCACTGCGAGAATGCTGCAATCGTGCGTGACTTCAACGCGCTGAATCTGGCCCTGACGCAACTCGCTATGAAAGGCGTCGCGCACCACATGCTCCGCTTTGATCGCCTCCGCTTCCGGTATGGCGAAGCAGATCGAATGTTCGGAGCTGCCTTGGGAGATCAAGATGACGGAAATACCATGCTCGCGCAGCGCACCGAACAGGCGATGCGCCGTGCCCGGCACGCCGATCATGCCGGCGCCCTCGAGATTCACCATGGCGATCTTGTCGAAGCTGGTAATGCCCTTCACTAACAACTCGGATTCCGGTTTGGCGCAAATCAACGTGCCCGCTTTCTCAGGAGCGAAGGTGTTGCGAATCCAGATGGGAATGTTCTGCGCCACGGCTGGCGCCATGGTCTGCGGATGGATCACCTTGGCGCCGAAGTACGCTAGCTCCATGGCTTCGTTGTATGACAACGAATCGATCACTTGCGCATCGGGCACCAGCCGCGGGTCGGCACTGAGCACACCATCCACATCGGTCCAGATGATGATCTCCGAAGCATCCAGCAAGGCCCCGAAAATGGAACCGGAAAAGTCGCTGCCATTGCGGCCCAGGGTGGTTTGCAGCCCCTTGGCATCACGGGCGATAAAGCCAGTGACAATTAACGTCGTCGGCCCTATGTGTTGAATGACGCGCGCGGTGTTCGCGCGCGAATCTTCCCAACGCACTGCGGGGCCTAGCGGATTCCAGTCCACGCTCACGATGTCACGAGCATCGATCCATTCAACAACGCCGGGACGTTTGCCGCGACTACGCAGGTAACGCATGAATAAGCGTGTCGACCAGATCTCACCGAAGCCTGCGACCAAGTCACGCACCATTGGCGAGGCGGCGCGAATCAATGCCACGGTATGCAGAATGCTGACGATGTCCTGGCAATCGTGATCCAGCAGCGCGAGATACTCGTTGCGGTCGGCCTCATTCAATAAAGTTTGGGCAATGCCGATGTGACGCTGGCGCACCGCCTCCAGTTGCTCGGCAACCGTGGCTTCCTGGCGTTCGGCCGAGGCCACTAAGTTCAACATGGCATCGGTGACGCCCCGGCATGCCGACAACACCACCGCCATACGCTGGTGCGGGTCTTGTTCGAGGATATGGGCAACCCGCTCCATGCATTGCGCATCGGCGACGCTCGAGCCGCCGAACTTATGCACTTGCCACTGCTTTGTTAAATTGGATGAGTCCACGAGGCGTTGATCCACGGAGTGAGCCACTGCAGGTAAATCTCTTGAGTTTGTTTTGGCGCGCCTACAATCTGCGCCGCATCACTGATGCGGCGTGTTTGCCACTAGGGAAGCAGACACAGGAACGCAGGACGCGACACTGTACTGACAGTGTCCGCAGCGGGCAAGCATGGGGGCTAAGTGGCTCGCTGCCGTCTAGCCGGCATCGTTGAACCGGCCGAAGGCGAACACCGCGTGTTCGCTGTTGGCCGCTTCGGAGCGGGCGAAACTCAGTGTCTCGGAGGAATCCACCGGCATGGTGGGCGCCTTGGCGGGGTTCAAGTAGCTGATCCTGGCCGGTCCGATCTGTACAAGATCGCGGTGCTGTAATACATGACGAACCACGCGGCGTGTATTGACCAACACACCATTGGTACTGCCGAGGTCAATCAGCAGGTCTTGTCCCGGCTCGCGAACCACCAAAGCGTGGTAACGGCTGACAAAGGCGCTATCGATACACACATCGGCCAATTCACTGCGGCCAATGAGCATTCGGTCATGATTCATGCGTACGACGCTATCCACCCCGCCACTCACCGAGACCAGCAGCAGGGCTTCATCACTGGCGCTCGGCAATTGTTGGTCAACAACCGCTAGAGTTTCTGGTACGTCAGCAAAGGTGGTGTCGATGCCGATCTGCATAGCAGCCGATAACACTGACTGGGTATTGACTGTCGCTTGGCTATCCACGGCAGCAACCGCCAACGCTCGCCGGCATAGTTGGTTAACCAACGACGGCGCGCCGCGAGACAAGCGATGCAGCAACGGCATCAGGGTGTGCGGCAACAATTGATCCGGATTTTTTGAGCCAGCTACGCGCAAGCGATGTGCCACATAGGCCGACAATTGATCTTCAGATAGCGGAGTAATAGCCACTCGCGGCACGCCCGAAGGCACCAACTTGGCCAAGCGCGGCGAGTCCACAACGTGATTGAGCAGCGGTTGTCCCAGCAACAACAGCTTCACCAAGCGCACACCGTCCGATTCCCACGAGGCAATATGCCGCAGCTCTTCCAATACCAGGGGTTGCATCGCCTGTGCATCCTCAACGATTAACAGGCAAATACGTCCATTACCTGTTTGATGAGTGATGTAACGCTCAAGTAACAAACGACGATCAGTGCGGTTGTCCTGTTGCAATGCAACGCCTAGTTGCCGCAATGTCTCGAACAGAAACTCGCGTGGACCTAAGTCGGTGCGTTGGATATGGGCAACCAAAATACGGTCGTCGAGGCTGGCGATAAAACTGCGCACCAGATAACTCTTGCCGACGCCGCGCTCACCGGTCAATACACCTGCCGAGACCCGTGAGCACAGCACCCGCCGCATGAAATCCAAAGCGCGCAGGTATTGTTCGCCCGGGAAAAAATAGGCGTCCGCTGCAAGCTCTGAAAATGGTGGAGAGTCCAGCCCCCAGGTGGCCAGGACTTCTTCCTCCCATGCATCTTGTAGCATGCGATCAGACAACGAATTTTCTCCCCAGGGACGTCACAGCATTACGTTATGTACCCGAGTGTACCGACATGAGCAGGTCTTGCAACCTTGTCATGCCGTTGCTCAGTTTGTCAGCCAGAGATGACACTATGGCGCTATGCAGCTAGTGAGCGTCGATTTGGCAATCTCAAACTGATGCCAGAACCGCAAGATTGAATTGGTCGGGACGAGAGGATTTGAACCTCCGACCCCTTGCACCCCATGCAAGTGCGCTACCAGGCTGCGCCACGTCCCGACCGAGCCGATGACCTTAGTATCCCAAGCCGTCAAAGGGGCGCGAATCATAGCGGAAGCTGCTCGCCCCTCAAAGTAGTTTGTCGGTTTACCTGCGCAGAATCTTCAGGACGTCTTCGAGTTCAGTGCGCAATTGACGGATTAGTTGCTGCGATTGCGAGGCGTCATCGCGAGCTTCCTCGCCTTCGAGGCGATTGCGTGCACCGCCGATGGTGAAGCCTTGTTCGTACAGCAGACTGCGGATTTGGCGAATCACCAAGACGTCTTGGCGTTGGTAGTAGCGACGATTGCCACGCCGTTTGACCGGCGCCAACTGCTCAAACTCCTGCTCCCAATAACGCAGCACATGTGGCTTGACTGCACACAGCTCGCTCACTTCACCGATGGTGAAGTAACGTTTGCCAGGAATCGGCGGTAACTCGTTGTTATTCGCTGGTTCCAACATAGGCTTCCACCCTGGCTTTGAGTTTCTGACCGGGTCGGAAGGTCACGACACGCCGAGCGCTGATAGGGATTTCTTCGCCGGTCTTCGGATTGCGTCCGGGGCGTTGGTTCTTGTCGCGCAAATCAAAATTGCCGAACCCGGATAGCTTCACCTGTTCGCCATTGGATAGCGCAGCACGAATCTCTTCAAAAAAGAGATCCACCAACTCGCGCGCTTCGCGCTTATTCAAGCCCAATTGGTCAAACAGTGCTTCTGCAATTTCTGCTTTGGTCAGTGCCGCCATTGTTATTTGTCTCTGAGTCGTGCATCTAGCCGCTGTGCCAGTTGCTCAACCACGCGCGTTATCACAGTGTCGATTTCCACGTCGGTCAGCGTATGTGAAGTATCCTGCAAACTTAATCCTAAGGCTATGCTTTTCTTGCCTTTCTGTAGGCCGGCACCCTGGTAAACGTCAAAAATATTCAACTCTCTAAGCAGTTTGGGCGCCGCATCCCGCACTACCGCTTCGATGGCGCCGAATTTAACGGCTTCATCGACCAGCAGGGCTAGGTCACGACGTACCGAAGGGAGTTTCGATATTTCTTTATATTCCGGGACTTGAGCAGCGAAGCTGGTAGCCACTTCAAGCTCGAATACGAACGCGGGATAGAGCATATCCAGTGATTTACTCGCCAGCGGATGTAGCGCGCCCACCCAGCCGACTGGACGACCACTGCGCGATATCAAAGCGCTTTGGCCTGGATGTAAAGCACTGTGCTCGGCGGCGGCAAAACTGAATTCCTGTCCACAACCTGTCAATGCTAACAGCGATTCAACATCGGCCTTCACATCAAAAAAGTCGACGGACGCCGCTGCACTCCCCCACTGTTTGGGCATGAGCAAACCTGCCGCCAGTCCGGCGATGACCTGCGATTCCTGATGGCCATCCGCCGAAAATTTCCGCCCAATCTCGAATAAACGTACGCGTGGTTGCTGTCGGCGCTGATTCTCCAGCAATGCCTGAACCAACCCAGGCCACAGCGATAAACGCATGACGCCAAGTTCTGCAGAAATAGGATTGGCCAATGCCAAAGCCGCTTGCTGTGGAAATAAGATCGACTGAATGGCGGGATTGGTAAAGCTGTACGTGATCGCTTCCTGATAGCCGCGATCCACCAATTGCAAGGCGCAACGCTCGATGGGCGTTTGGCGCTCGGTGGTGGATTGCAGCACTTGGGGGGTCGCTGCCGGCACACTGGGGATATTGTCGTAGCCGTAGATGCGCGCCACTTCTTCGATCAGATCTTCTTCGATGCCGATATCGAATCGCCAGCCGGGGGGCACGACACGCCAACTACCCGATTCGGTATCCCGGCTCTGCATACCTAATCCGCACAAGATCCGAGTGACTTCTGCCGCAGGAATGTCATGACCCAGCACGCGAGTAACGCGGGCATGACGCAGCGAAATGGGTTCACGCGTCCAGCTACTGGTGCGGCCAGACACCTGAATTGGTCCCGCGCTGCCGCCGGCGCACTCAAGCAACAACTGCGTAGCGCGTTCCATAGCGCGTTCTTGCAGATTCGGATCCACACCACGTTCAAAGCGTTGCGAGGCGTCGGTGACCAAGCCATAGCGGCGGCCGCGACCAGCAATCGCATCCGGTTCAAAGAACGCCACTTCTAGTAATACCTCGGTAGTGTCGTCCGAAATCGCGGAATCCAGGCCACCCATGACGCCCGCCAGCGCCAGTGCATGGCCTGCATCGGCGATCACCAGCACATCGGCAGTCAGTGTGATCGCTTTGCCGTCGAGCAACGTCACCTGTTCGCCCGCTTCGGCTGGTCGGATCACCAGACCACCTTGCAGCTTGTTCAAGTCATACGCGTGCATGGGCTGACCCAGCTCCAGCATCACATAGTTAGTGATATCCACCACGGCGCTGACAGAGCGCACTCCGGCGCGGCGCAAGCGCTCGCGCAGCCACCAAGGGGAACGTGCTGCGCGATTAATGCCGGTAACTACGCGGCTGACAAATTTGCCGCAGCCTTTCGAGTCAATTCGTACCGGAAACGTTTGTGCGTTGCCAACTGGCGCCCTTGCCTGCGCTGGTAACTGCAACGCTTCGTGACGTTGCGCAGCCACCTCGCGCGCTACGCCCAACACACTCATGCAATCACCGCGGTTTGGCGTCAGATTAATTTCAAGAATGGTGTCGTCGAGGTGCAACGCCTTAACCAAGTCCTGACCAGTAGGCAACTCCGTCGGTAGCTCTAGTAGGCCGCTGCTTTCTTCGGCCAGCCCCAGCTCCTTGGCTGAACACAGCATGCCGAAGGACTCGACGCCACGCAGCTTGGCCTGCTTGATTTGCATGCCGCCGGGCAGCTTCGCGCCCACGGTAGCCAGCGGCACCTTGATACCCGCGCGTACATTGCTGGCGCCACAGACGATCTGGATTTCCTGCTGGCCATCATGCACACGGCACACCGACAGTTTTTCGGCATCGGAATGTTTGGCTGTTGCCAATACTTCCGCCACCACAATACCGGACATCTCCGGCGCGGCTGAGACCTGGCCTTCGATTTCCAGACCCGCCATGGTCAGCGTATGCGACAGCGCGGGAATATCGCTGCCAATCGCTACCCACTCCGACAACCATTGCAAACTGATTTTCATTAGTTGAACTGCCTCAGAAAGTTGAGGTCGTTCTCGAAGTAGAGACGAATGTCGGTAACCTTGTAACGCAGCATAGTCAAACGTTCGACACCCATGCCAAACGCATAACCCGTGTAGCGTTCGGGATCGATACCCACCGCGCGCAGTACATTGGGATGCACCATGCCGCAGCCGGCCACTTCCAGCCAGCCTGTATGCTTGCACACGCGACAGCCTTTGCCACCGCAGTTGACGCAGGAAATGTCGACTTCCGCGGAAGGTTCGGTGAACGGAAAATACGAAGGCCGCAAGCGCAGGCCCACATCGGCCTCGAAGAACGACTTCATGAAGCCATGCAAGATAGCTTTCAGATTGGCGAAACTGATCTGTTCGTCCACCACCAGCCCTTCAACCTGGTGAAACATGGGTGTATGCGTCATATCCGAATCACATCGATAGACGCGGCCAGGCGCAATCACGCGCAACGGCGCGCCCATCTCGCGCATGGCGCGTACCTGTACCGGCGAGGTGTGCGTACGCAGCAACCGACCATCGCCAAAATAAAAGGTATCGTGCATCGCACGCGCCGGATGATTGCCGGGAATATTCAAGGCTTCGAAGTTATGCCAGTCGTCTTCGATTTCCGGACCATCCACTACCGAGAATCCCGCTGTTTTGAATAGCTGTTCAATACGCTGACGGACTCGAGTGACGGGATGTAAGCCACCCGTGATTTGTCCACGGCCAGGTAGGGTCACATCAATGGATTCGGATGCGAGTTGATGCGCCAGCATCGCGGCTTGCAGCGCATCGCGTCGTGCATCCAAAGCGGCACTCAGTTGGTCCTTGGCAACGTTGATAACAGCACCTGCGGCGCGGCGCGCGTCCGGATCCATCTGGCCAAGGTTTTTGAGCTGCGCGGTAATCTCGCCTTTCTTGCCGAGCAGGCGTACGCGAATCTCTTCCAGATCAGATGGATTCTTACACGCGTCAATCTGACTAAGTGCAGCGGCGACTAGTTGATCGATCTCGATGGTTGACACAGTCATCTGTATGCGCCGTCTATTAGATTCATCGAATACACAATAGAAACCAAAGCTTCTCTGACAGAAAAGCCGCGCCACTCAAATTAAGAATGGCGCGGCTCTAATCTGCAAATTTCTCTGCAAGCTTCCCGAATGAACGGGAAGTCGACACCTAAATAAATTTAGGCGGCAGCCGGCATGGCCGCCAGAGCTGCTTTAGCGCGCTCAACGATCGCACCAAACGCAGTCGTATCGTGAATCGCCAGATCGGCCAACACCTTGCGGTCGATGGTCAAACCAGCTTCGTTGATGCCGGCAATGAGCTTGCTGTAAGACAAACCGTAAACACGCGCAGCGGCATTGATACGAGTAATCCATAGAGCACGGAAATCGCGCTTCTTGGCGCGACGGTCACGATAGGCGTATTGACCCGCCTTGATGACCGCCTGCTTCGCAGCACGGAAGACTTTGCGACGGGCGTTGTAGTAACCCTTCGCTTTACCGAGAACTTTGTTGTGTCGGGCGCGAGCAATCACACCCCGTTTAACGCGAGCCATGTGTCACCTCCGACTAAGAATTAGGTAGCAAAGAATCCAAACGCGGCAAGTCCTGCTTGGACACCATACTTGGTGACCGTAGCTGACGCTTACGCTTGCTGGGCTTCTTAGTCAGAATATGACGACGATGGGACTGGGCTCTTTTGAACCCATTGGCAGTGGGGCGAAAACGCTTCGCCGCTGCCCGGTTGGTTTTCAACTTAGGCATTTAAAAAACTCCTCAACTTTTAGCCTGTTCAATCCACTATCCCCGTTTCTATAGACGAGGGCAGCGGTTCTTAAGGCGGGACAACGGCGCCGTAACTTGCGCTACAGCCCAGGGGAATTAACCCCGACCGTTGCTCACTTCTTTTTTGGCCCAATCATCATGACCATCTGTCGACCTTCCATCATCGGGAACTGCTCCACCTGTCCCACCTGGGCCAGGTCTTGCTGTACTCGATTCAGAAGCTCGCGTCCGATCTCTTGATGAGCCATCTCTCGGCCACGGAATCGTAAAACGATCTTGGCCTTGTCCCCTTCCGTCAGAAAGCGCATCAGGTTACGTAACTTCACCTGATAATCGCCTTCTTCCGTTCCGGGACGAAACTTCACTTCCTTGAGCTGAATCTGTTTCTGGTTGCGCTTCGCTGCATGCGCCTTCTTGTTCTGTTCGAACAGGAATTTGCCGAAGTCCATCACCTTGCAAACCGGCGGATCTGCAGTAGGAGAAATCTCCACTAGATCCATGCCTGCCGCCTCGGCCATTTGTAAGGCCTCGAAACGGGTCAATACACCAGCTTGGTTGCCTTCGGCGTCAATAACTCGCAAGCGCGGAGCAGAAATCTCTTCGTTGCGCCTGATGCGCTTGGAGTTGGTGGTTGGAGCAGCGATGCGTCTATACCTCTAAAACAGTCCGGCCGCGGCTCGCGTTTTCTTCGGCAAGTTTCCGGGCCAATATCTCAATAGAGATTGAACCCAGGTCTTTGCCACTGCGCGTGCGCACGGCCAGCGTATTCGATCCTGCCTCGCGATCACCGGCTACCAATAGGTACGGGACGCGCTGCAGCGTGTGGTCGCGAATCTTAAAGCCCACTTTCTCGTAGCGCAAGTCCATTTCTACGCGAAGCCCCTGATTTCTCAGCACTTCGGTGGCTTTGGTAACGTATTCGTCCTGGCCGTCGGTAATACTCATGAGCACCGCCTGCACCGGCGCTAGCCACAACGGGAAGTGCCCCGCGTGTTCTTCGATCAAAATGCCGATGAAACGCTCCAGCGAACCAAAGATCGCCCGATGCAGCATGACCGGCACCTGCTTGCTGCCGTCGCGGGCCACGTATTCGGCGCCCAATCGCCCCGGCATGGAGAAATCCACCTGAATCGTGCCGCATTGCCAGAAGCGGCCGATGGAATCCCTCAACGTAAATTCGATTTTCGGACCATAGAACGCGCCCTCGCCTGGCTTTTCGCTCCAAGGCAGGTTGCGGGCATTCAAGGCGTCACCTAGAGCTTTTTCGGCGCGATCCCAGACTTCGTCGGAGCCGATGCGCTCCTTCGGACGGGTGGCCAGCTTGTAGATAACTTCCTTGAAACCAAAGTCGTCATACACTTTGTGCAACAGGTCGATGAACGTCACCGCTTCGCTTTGAATCTGCTCTTCCGTACAGAAGATATGTGCATCATCCTGAACGAAGCCACGCACGCGCATCAAACCGTGCAGCGCACCCGACGCTTCATTGCGATGACACGAACCGAACTCCGCCAGGCGAAACGGCAAATCGCGATAACTCTTGATGCCCTGGTTGTACACCTGGATGTGACAGGGGCAGTTCATCGGCTTGACCGCAAACAGTCTCTTTTCCGACTCCGTCACAAACATGTCGGCGTGGAAATTCTGCCAATGACCCGACTTCTCCCACAACGAACGATCCACCAGCTGCGGCGTCCGAATCTCGCGATAGCCGTTGTTGCGCCATAGCTCGCTCATGTATTGAGTCAGCACCTGGTACAGACGCCAGCCGCGTTCATGCCAGAACACCATACCCGGTGCTTC
>JANMSB010000339.1:0-3752 GCA_031388915.1 Pseudomonadota bacterium
CAACGGTGGACTTCTTGAGTATGTCGTCGCTGCCGGCTGCATAGACACTGGCAAAACTCGCCATCGACAGCGCCGCGCCTGCAGTAGTCGTGCTCTGAATAAACCGCCGTCGCGACCAATCTTGGTCAGAGGCTATTCTGCTTGGTAGTTTCATGAGTGATGCCATGGATAGAAGTTGGACAGTTAATTGAAGAGCCCATCAGTAGTACCTGCTGCACTGCATCTAAAAATTGTGGCGCGTAAGCACTCGCCATTGCCCCATTGTCATTTCGACCGCAGGGAGAAATCCTTCTTCCAGTCGGAGAGAATCGCGGGTATTCACCAAGAAAGATTTCTCGCTTTGCTAGAAATAACAGGTATTTTCAATTTTGAGAGAAGTTGTAGTTCAGTAACTCAGCGTTTCACCCGGCAACACCGGCGTGTACTTCGGCAGCTTGATCGCCTTAGTGGCTTGCTCGAAGTCGTAGCCATAGGCGAGTAACTTGGGTTCGCTCCACGCCGGACCGAAGAATGAAATGGTCACAGGCAAGCCTTCCACCGTCATGCCAGCAGGCACGATCAGATCGGGAAAACCAGTTTCATTGGCAATATTGGTGGGCGACTCACCACCTGCCATGAGGGCGGCAGCAGGATTGGCGGGTGGCTCGGCCTTAATGAGTGTGGCTGGCCGTGGCGAGGTTGGGTACACGATGGCATCGATCTGGTACTTATCGAACATCGCCAGCACACCGGCTTGAACTGCGGGCAGCATGTCGTTCTTAATGGCCAGATACACCGGATCATTTAAATCGCGCGCAATCGACGCGGTGTATTTAAGCGCGAAGGCTTTTTCCGGACTGCGATAGCCAGTGGCAGGATCGTTGGCCTTGGCAACCAGCTCATCAAAATCCTTCGGGAAGCCGGGCTTGAGTGTGTGCAGGTAATCAGTGATCTGCGCCTTGAACTCGGAACTCACCAATTCGTTATAGATGGGACCCTTGGCCATCAGGATGTAGCCCGGGTATTTCACATCCACCACTTCAGCGCCCAGCTCTTTCAATTTGGCAATAGCGGACTCCATCACTGCATCGGTGCCTGCATCCTTGCCCATGAAGTCGCGCCCCACGCCAATGCGTGCGCCTTGCAACGAACCCTTCTTCAGGAATTGCGTGTAGTCGGTGTAAGAATTACCAAAGCTGCCTTGCGTAGCGGCATCAGCCGCATCGACTCCCGTCATCGCTCCCAACGCCACGGCCACGTCGTACACACTGCGCGCCATCGGACCGCCGGTGTCGAAGCTCAGCGCCAGCGGCACAATGCCGTCACGACTCATCAAACCGCGCGTGGGCTTCAAACCTGCAATGCCATTGAACGAGCTGGGACCGCGCACCGAACCACCGGTATCCGTGCCCAAGCCAAATTGCGCAAAGCCTGCGGCAACGGCTGCACCCGTGCCACCACTGGACCCAGAAGGACCACGTAACAGGTCGTGTGGGTTACGGGTTTGCAAGCCCATGGAGCTGAAGCCATTGGGCACTGCACCCGCCTTGAGTACGGCTGGATCAAGTGCGCCACTGACACTACCGCCGCTACCGGCGAACTCACTCAAGTTAACCTTGGCGATAATCACCGCGCCTGCATCACGCAACTTCTTCACGACGTAAGCATCATCGGGCGGAATCGAACCGGCGAGCAGTTGCGAACCTGCGGTCGTCGGCATATCAAAGGTATCGAAGTTGTCCTTCAATATCACTGGAATGCCATGCAGTGGACCGCGAACCTTGCCCGCTTTGCGTTCCTTGTCGAGCAGCTTAGCCGCTTCCAGCGCCTTGGGATTGATCGCGATCACGGCATTGATGTTGGGACCTTGCTTGTCATAGACATCGATGCGCTTGAGATACAACTTCACTAGTTGTTCTGAGGTGATCTTGCCGCTGTTCAGTGCTGCATCGAGCTGTTCGATGGTGGCGTTGGTGAGATCGAGCGAGGCGGCATTGGCATTTGCTGCCAACAGCGTACCCACCAAGGCCAGTGAGACGGAACGCACAATCAGGGATTTGGCCAAGGTTGGCAGACGACGAACAACAGGCATGCAGGGGTTCCTCGCGACAGGGTTTAAACCGCTACCTTTGAGACGCCCACGTTACCTACTTACCCCACCTGCTTGCGCCAACTCATCAAGATGCTGCGTGCAGCCTCTACCGTTAATTGTTCGCGGCCGGTATGTGCCAAGGGTTCGCCGCGTTCGATGGCTTGCGATAGTTGCTCAATGGCCGCTTGTACCTTGCCGCGATGTTTTAGCAATTGGTTGTGGGTGACCTGTGTTCCGGCCAATGCCGGCATCACCCTATTTTCGTATAGCGACTCGTTATAGATCAGGAATGCCAGCTCCGCGTGGCGCGCCGAGGTTGGTTGTAACTCGGTAAGTTTCATCGCCAGCGGCAACTGCTGTTGCATGGCTTGATACGCCTGACGCGCTTCGTGCTCCGCCGCGTCGCCCAAACCTTGAGTACTTAGCGCCTGCGCTTGATACATGTGTTCAATATAGTTACCGGTGGCACCGCCCCACACGGTCATCGCACCAGCAGTTAACACGGACAGTGGCAGCGCGAAGTACAACAGTTGCTTGCCCAGTACTGCGCTAGCCGGCGTTTGACGGAACGAGACCCACCAGGATTCAGTGCGTTGCGACTCGGGTGCGCCGCCGGGCTCGTCACGCATCGACAGCGCATCCTGATTCTGCTGATGACGCACCTTCCAGATAAAGCCGTCGAAGTAGTAGTGCATCATCGTCGAGGTAAAACCAACTGCCAGCAGCGCCGCCATCAACCATTGGTTATCGTGCACGGTGGTAATCACATCGCCGTAAGCCAAACACACCAACACATAGACGCCCGCCGCCCACCAAGCACCGCACGAATGCAGCCAGCGAAACGCTCCCGAGCGCGCACGCTCGGGACGCTGAGCAAGACCACGATTGAAACGCCAGACAATCGCCAAGTACTGCGTCATGTGCACTACGCCGATCACTGCGAAGCCGACTTTGAAACTCCAACCCGGCGCCAGCGATTGAATCAATGCATTGGGTGTGTAGGTGAGATACATCACGCCGAACGTCGTGGCGCACATCAGTATCTTGGCGGTACTAACGAAGTAGCCTTTCTTCCAACACCATAGCAGGTAGCACAGATACACAGCCGTGGTGAGGAATGCCAGGTTGCGCAGGGTATCGACTAGGTAGGACAGCCCGCCGCTCGATAGGGACAGCAACAACGGCCACTGCACACGTGCGTACATATCCTGCAACAAATCGAGCAACCAATCGCCGCTGGCCACCATGATGTAGGCAAACCAGGCAATCGATAGCAGCAGATCCATACGCGAGGCTAATTGCCGGGGCGCTGCATTGTGGCGATCGTAAATGCGCATAAAGCCATAATGCTGGCGCATGAAGTGCCAGGGATCCCATAGCGTCAGCAGAATGTAAAAGTACAGGAAGTTTTCCAGCGGATAGCCCTTGGCGTTGAGAAAGCCGAGCACGCCCAAGGCAAACGATAGGGAAATAATCGGCGCAAAAATAAAGTGCCAGTTGTAACGCCGGAACAGCTCCACATCGCCGTAGATGCGAATGAAGGTTGGCAGGTGATGCGCCACCGTGAACACGACGTGCGTTAACAGCACCAGCGTCGCGCCCTTGACGGCGCCCAAAAAATAAATACTTAGCAGCGCCAGCGCCAAGGTGAGCAAGGGCGCAATGATGATGAGCAACGAAT
>JANMSB010000351.1:0-1887 GCA_031388915.1 Pseudomonadota bacterium
GGCCCGTTTTATGCCACTTACAGTCTAGCGGGCATAATATTTTTAACTGGGTTTATCTTTGCAATTTATCTGGCAACACAAGTTGCTGGCCCGACTGTGAATTTCCAAGAAGCCATCGAGAGAACTGATATCTCTTCTTCAGCCGACACTGCTGCACTCATTAAGGCCAGCTTCACTTTTCTTATTGTCATGGGCATTGGTGCAATCATAGCCAGAGCGTTCATCCAGGCAAGACTTTCCAACCTCGCCTTTGGCAATACATGGGTCGGTCAGCATCGCCTGCAAAGCAAGCTGCCCGTCATGCCGTTAGCCTGGATTCATCTAAGCAATTTGGCATTGATCCTCGTCACCGCAGGGCTTTATGCCCCCTGGGCGAAGATTCGCGTGATGCGATTTCAAATGGAGAACATGAGCCTGATCGCGCAGGATAGTCTGGATGAATTCATCGCCACCGAAACCGCCAACATCAGCGCAGCCGGTGAAGAGATTGGCGATTTTCTGGATGTAGATTTCGGTTTATAAACCGACCCACTTGCCATGACGGCCGTTACTATCAAGGGGCGCTACTTCGATGGCAAAACCTCGGCAGCACTGGCTGTCGAGGTTCAGCTTCTTGAAAATGGCTGGCTACACATCGAAGGCGCGTCACTCACCGCCGATCATCCGGTAACGGACGTGCAGATCAGCCCGCGCGTGGGCAATACGCAGCGGCGTCTGCGCTTTGCGGATGGCTCGGTATGCGAGATATCCGATAACGACACGCTGGATGCCTGGCTGGCGATCGGCGGCGCGCATGGCCCGCAGCATCAAGTGTTTCATCTTGAGCGGCAGTGGTCCTATGCACTGATCGCCTTGGCGGCAATCATCATTGGTACATGGGCTTTTATTCAATACGGCGTGCCCGCGCTTGCAGAGCGTATCGCTATGCAACTGCCCACTTCCTTGGATGATCGTATCGGCCGCGAGTCGCTGGAACTGCTCGACGGCAGGCTGTTCAAACCCACGCAGTTGCCCATCGAGCAACAGCAGGCCATACGCATTAACTTCAACCGGATCATTGCCGAGCTTCCCGACCGGCAGCGGTATCGCCTGGAGTTTCGCGCCGGCGGTGAAACCATCGGCGCGAATGCCTTCGCCCTGCCCTCCGGTATTGTGGTGATGACCGATGAGCTGGTGGCTTTGTCGAAAGATCCCAACGAACTCACGGCAGTGCTGGCACATGAGGTCGGGCACGTAGTCAATCGTCATTCCCTGCGCATGGTGCTGCAGAGCTCGGCCAGCGCGCTGGTGATGTTTGGCCTGTTAGGCGACGTCAGTACGGTATCGTCGATTGTCGCCAGCATGCCGGCGCTGCTCACGCAGGCCAAGTACTCGCGCAATCATGAAACGGAAGCCGACAACTATGCTTTCAACTGGATGGCAGCGCATGGCATCGCCACGCATTACTTCGCTGACATCCTCACCCGCATGGAACAACAACATGGCGGCAGCAGTGGTGCGCTAGATTATTTTTCGTCGCACCCAGCTACGGAAACGCGTGCGCGACGTACTCGGTAATACGATCTCAAACTAGCTCGGCATCTCCAGCCAAGTCGCCACCCCCACTGCACATTGCTCGCCGTCTTCATCGAACAAGGCAGTGCCAACTTTGTGTTTGCGACCAGCAATCAAGATTTGCCAGCCGACAACCACGCAGGGCTCTTCGATGTGCACGCTGCGATCGATGTGTACTGCGAATTCGCCTAACAACGCAGTTCGGCCGGGTTTTACCGAGGCGAAGTAGCCGGGGCAATCCAGCGCCGCCCAGATGAACTCCGGGCTGACTTTGCCATTGCCATCCGCAAGATCCGCGTGCGGCAACCAAGCTGCAGCCACCACATTGGTGTC
>JANMSB010000360.1:0-16771 GCA_031388915.1 Pseudomonadota bacterium
CGCCGTGCGCTTGACCGGCGTTTTCTTGGCATCGAACGGATCGACTTCGACAATCCAGCCAAAACGAAACGCTTCGTTAGGTTCCACACTGGCGTCGAAGCGCTTATCAATGACATCCCAACCATAGGGCGAGGTGTTGGACCACATGCGCCAACGACGATGCGCCGTTTTAACAGCATTGGTTACATTCGCGTCGGCATACAACTTAGCCAGGTTGCCAAAGTAGTCCTGGATATTTTCTTCCGCGGATAGATACGTACCCCAAGGCGTGCGGCCGCCAGCGCAGTTCCCCAAGGTACCCAGCGCTTGCGTACCATTGGGATCGGCGTGAGTTTTCATCCATGCAGAACCGCGTGCCGGACCTTGGATCGCAAAGGGCGTATCGGCGGTAATGCGGCGGTTGTACTTGGAAGTCTTGTTGTAACCCCATTTGCTTTTGTGTTTTTGCACTTCAACCACCGAAATGCCATGCGCGGCTTTGCTCATCGCCACACTGCTCGGATGTTGTGCAATGTACTCGCGCGCATGTGCGGCACCGCCGCCAAACCCCGGTATGCGCCCGGGATACATCAACCCGTCGTTGGTGTATTCATTGTTGATACACAACACGCCGTTCGTGCTTTGTTTGCCGGAGTTCAACTGAAAGAACTGAATGGCGTCGCAGTTGGAACCGAACTGCTGCAACTGCTGCTGCGCCGCTATGGGTTGCAACAAACTGCCCTTGGGTAGGCCCGCCATATCCATATTCGGCGCAGCGGGATTCAGACTATCACCCCAGCGGATCACCACATCGTAGGTGTACCCATCCGGCACGATCACCTTGTCTTCACTACTGCCGACAATGGACTTGAACTTCAACCCCGTTGCGGTCAGTTCACTCGACCAAGCCGTAAACGGCAATGCCGCTGCCGTGACCAACACCGACTGCAACAACTCGCGTCGACTAAGACGCTGCTCGATAACGGAACCGATGTAGGGATTGGTCATGGCTTGGGGTCGGAAAACCACAGGAACAACCATTGTAGTGGCTGCCCGTGACTAGATCATGACTTCTACACAGTTATAGCCAGAACGAATACACCAGGCTATTCCTGAGCAAGCGCATACATTACATTTGACGCATATGGCTCAGACACGCAACTTCAAGGAAACCGTCGCCAGACGCATAAAGTGCGAAGCAAAATTCGCACGCGCCCTGCTTGACGAAGCGTTGACGCTATTCCTGAATGGCGAACCGGAAACCGCGAAGCTCATGCTGCGCGATCTGGTGAACGCCACTATGGGTTTTGAAACGCTTGCAACCAAAATCAACAAGCCCAGCAAGAGCTTGCACCGCATGCTCTCCAAATCCGGCAACCCCACCATGGAGAATCTGTCAGCGATTCTGGTAGCGATGAAAGAAGCACTGCATGTTGATATCAAGGTGGTGGTGAAGGCGGCTTAGGAACAATATCACTAACTTAAACCCGACACTGTCATAGGGCGGGCATACTTTATCCCTATCGGAAATCGGAATAGTAGGCACTGAAGTTAAGGCCCACAGACATGCGCTCCGCTATCGCACTATTTGCCAGCTCGCGCCGCAATGGCAACACCGGTCAACTGTTGGACCGGGTAGCGGCGGAATTGGGAATTGCGGTAATAGACCTCTCACAGAAGAGCATCTCTGCATACGACTACGAGCACAGGAACAGGACAGACGACTTTGAGCCGTTGATGGAACATATTTTGGGCTTTGACCAGATCATCTTCGCATCTCCAGTCTATTGGTATGCCGTTGCTGCCCCCATGAAGACGTTCCTCGACCGGCTCTCTGATTTCCTAGACGTGCCCGACCTGTTGGAGAGTGGTCGTAAACTGAGAGGTAAACGCGCTTACGTCGTTTGCACATCAATCGACGATGAGGTTTCCTCCACTTTCATCAATGCGTTCCAGGAAACGTTTGGCTATTTGGGCATGAGTTTCGGTGGATTCTTACACGCAAACTGTCGCGATGGGTACACGGCCGCCAAGTACGAATCTGATGCGGGTGCGTTCGTTGAGCGAGTAAAGACCTACGTCCCTGGAAAACAGATCTAGCGTACGCAGTGTTCTGGTTTGTTTTCCTTGATTGCGCGCATACCGGAGTTTCGTTTATGTCGATTCGCACTTTAATGCCTACCTTATTCGCAACATTGACCATGACACTGCTCACCGGCTGCGGCAATCACGTCGATTCGCAGACAGAAGAAACCAAGCTGGTCGAAGCATGGCGTGCCAAGCGCGTGACCAATCTCACCAGCGAGAACGGTTGGCTAACGTTGGCGGGCTTGTATTGGTTGCAGGAAGGCGCGAATGGCTTTGGTCGTGCTACGAGCAATGCGCTGGTGTTGGATCATCCGGCCTTGCAAGACACAGCAGGCGTATTTGAATTGCGTGATGGTCGAGTAAGTTTTACGGCGGCTGCCGGCAGCAACATTACTCACGATGGCCCGCCGATAACACATATCGATCTGCAAACCGATGCGGCTGGAAAACCTACCGTGCTACAAGCCGGGTCGTTGCGGTTTCATGCCATTGAGCGCGCGGGCAAATTTGGCGTGCGGGTGCGCGACATTGAGCATCCGTCACGCAAGACATTCACGGGTTTGAATTACTTTCCCATCAGCATCGATTGGCGCATCCAGGCGCGCTTCGAACCCCATGTGCCCAGCAAGCGTATCGCCATCGTCAACATCTTAGGGATGACGGAACCCATGGAATCGCCGGGTGCATTGGTGTTCGACAGGGACGGCAAGACCTGGCGATTGGATACGATTCTTGAATCACCCACCGACACAGAACTGTTCGTGATGTTTACCGACGCCACCAGTGGCCGCGAAAGTTACGGCGCCGGGCGATACTTGTATGTACCTAAACCCACCAACGATCACGTGTGGTTGGATTTCAATCAGGCTTACAACCCACCCTGCACCTTTACGGAGTTCGCCACCTGTCCGCTACCGCCGCGGCAGAATCGCCTGCAACTTGCGGTGAGGGCAGGGGAAAAGACGGTTAAGTGATCAGGCTAGGTTTTCGCACTGAGTGACTCTGCATCTTGAAAAATCAGCCTGCCCACTACCCAATAAGCCAGTGCAGCAAGCTTGCTCAAACCTTATCGTCCTTACCGCGCAACTTTTTTCCGTTGAACATCGCCGCAACCAAATTCTCGCGATGAGCGCGACTGGCATGAATCACCCCGACGAGATGCAACATCGCCAGCGCCAATACTATCCACGCAAAGAGATTGTGCAAAAAATGCACCCAGGGCATGCCCCAGAAGCGATCGGTGATGAACATCCAGCCGGTGATGCCGGCACACAACACCGCCGCCAGCAGCGCCATCACCATCCAACCACCCAGTGGATTGTGACCCAGATATCGCGGCGCGGCACCGCGCATCACTTGCAGCGCGTACCGATGCACTTGTGCCGGGCGGTAAACAAATTGCCGGAATTTTGCATAGTGCCCGCCGGCAAAGCCCCAGACGCTGCGTATGATCACGATGCCGATTGCCGCATAACCCGCCGGCCGGTGTAGCGCAGTCCAGCCGAACACCACCGTGCTCAGCCATGCTAGCGACACGGACAGCACCAATAACCAGTGCGCCCACCGGGTCAGCCGATCCCAAACCGGCACATACTGCGGCACTATCTGCAACGACGCCGGTTAGTGGGCTATATCCAGCCGCGCAAAAGTTTTTGGATCAAAAAACGCCTCAACGCGCTTTTTGTCTGCGTCAAATCCATACACTTCATAGCAGCCGTTTTCGACATGGATCATGCGAATCTTCCAACCCTCGGTTTGCAGTTTGTTCTGCAACTCCATTTTCGGCCGCATTTCCGCTTTGGGCACATCGCACTTGTAATTGCCATCCGCCTGTGCGGTGGCACCGAACAAGATAGTGGCGGTAAGCATGAACGAGCACACACGGAATCTCATAACTCACTCCTCAATTGTAGAAGTTCAGACCTGATTTGGCTGGCTGATCGGAAGCGGAAACGTTGCGACTGGCTGGCGGCGCTTCAATAGCGCGCGGTCAAGCCCAAGCGGAACGCGGTCGGCGATCCGGGCGTAATGTTGTTGTCGTTGTGGGCCGTGCCCCAGTAGGTTTCGTCGAGCACGTTCTCGACATTGAGCTGCGCCTCGATGTGCTTGTTCAGCGTGAAGAACACCGCGGCAACGACACGCGTGAAGCTGGGCAGTATCACGCCGTTGCTGATAGAGGCATACACGTCGGACTGATAGGTCGCGCCCACGGCGGCACGCCACATCGGCGTGAAGCGATAGCTGTTCCACATCGACACTTGATGCTTGGGCACCAGCGGAATGGTGCGGCCGGCCGGCGCCGCGGCGGTGGTGCTGGTGATCTCGGCTTCCTGGTAGGCGTAGCCCGCCATGATCTCCCAGCGATCCCAGATGCTGCCACTGAATTCCAGCTCGACGCCCTTGCTGCGCTGCTCGCCGGTCAGCACTATCGAACCGGCCGTTGGCCCGGACGCACGGGTGTTGGTGCGATCAAGCTGATAGACCGCTGCCGTCAAGGCGAGATTCTGACGGATACTCCATTTCGCTCCGATTTCAATGTTTTCGAATTCCTCCGGTTCAAGCAGCGCTTCCAAGGGCACAGTCGAACCCGCAGGAACGGTGAGCGAAGCGAATTGATCACCCGATTGCGGCAGGTAGGACACGCTGTAGCTTGCGTAGATCGAGACTGGCTCAACGGGTTTGTAAACCAGGCCAAGGCGCGGCGAGACCAAATCGTCCTGGCGGCTGAAATCGGTGTTGGCGACACGCTTGTCGTCGAAGTCGAGGTCGAAGCGATCGAAGCGAATGCCGGCAATCACCTGGAACTGCGACGACAGGGCAATCTGATCCTGCAAGTAAACCGCCGCCACCGAGACGTCGACATGATTGTTCTGATTGGGCACGGTGAATAACACGCCTTGCGACATGGGTGTCACCGTGTTGGCGAGCGTAACGAAGCCGGCCACACCCGATGCGGAATTGTCGCGACGGTTGTCCGTGTCCTGACGCCCGAACTCGATACCCGCCAGCAGTGTGTGTTCGACCGAACCGGCGGCGAGCCGCCAAGTAAGGTCGGTCTGGTTAAAGAGATTTTCGCGCTTCGTACCGCTGTTGTATGCATCGAGAGTCACGCGATCGCCGGGGAGCACGCCGCTCGGCGGCAGAACCGCGCTCGCCGGGTAAATGTTCTGATAGAACTTATCGTAGTCGGCAAACGATGTGTGATTGCGCAAACTCAAGCTCGGCGTGAAGTCGTGCGTGACCGTGACCTTGGCGAGATTCACCGTCACGTCGCTGAAGCTCAGGTCGGGATTGCCGAAGAAAGTGGACTCATCGACCCGCACGGGACGGCCGTTCTGCGAGGGCACGCCGCGATCCACCGTACGTTCATCATTGAAGTATTCGTAGCCGAACAAGAATTGTGTGGCATCGGACAAGTTGAGCGTCGCGGTGGGGTTGATTCCTTGACGCTCGATATTCACGTAGTCGCGATAGCTGTCGGAATCCTCGTACATTGCGTTGAGACGCAACGCCAGCGAATCGGTGACACCCTGGCCGACGTCGGCGGCGATGCGCTTGTAATCGTGAGAGCCGCCTTGCAGCGTCACCTCGCGGCGGGTCGACCAATCGGCTTGCTCGGTGACGCGATTGATCACGCCGCCGCCACCACCGCGTCCGAAGATCATCGCGTTCGGACCCTTCAGCACCTCGACGCGCTCGGCGTTGTAGAGATCGCGAAAGTACTGCACATCATCGCGCACGCCATCGACGAAAAAATCCGCCGTCGTGCTGTTGCCGCGCAGCGTCGGCGCATCGCGGTGGCCTTCGCCCTGGCCCATCGAAACGCCGGGCACGTAACGCGCCACGTCGCCCATCGAACGTACGCCTTGGTCCTTGATCAGCGCGCTGGTAATGACGGTGATCGATTGCGGCACATCGCGCAGTGGCGTATCGGTCTTGGTGGCCGTGCTGGTTTCAGTAGCCAGATAACCTTGGTCGCGTTCGGCGGTGTCTTTGGCCACGATCTTCGACAGGGTGCGCGGCTCGTCCGCGGCCCAAGTGCTGCTGGCCGCCATGCCCAGCGCGGCAAGGCCGAGGAGCGCAAGATCAGATCGTTGTGGTTGACGGATGCGGTGAGTAACGGCACGACGGCCGCTGCGAGTTGTCATGAGCTACCCTTTCGAGCGTGATGATTAGGTTGTGCCGAACCAATAAGTGGCTCGTAATTGGTAATGATAGTAATTCCTATTCGCATGAGCAACCGTTAATTGGATCGCCAATATGTAGATAGCGGCGCTCACCGGCGCACCAACCCCTGTTCGCGCATGCGCTTGGCAATCGCCGGATAAGCAGGCTGCGGATTATTGCGATAGTCCACATCGAAACGCGCTTCGACGATAGGTTCCTGCGGGGCGTGAGAAGGCGCGGCATCGGCTATCTCCGGCTGCACTGCCACCGTAATCGCCGTCGGCGCGGGCTCACTCATCGTGACCACTTCGGGTGTGATGGCCGTCGGCAATAGCGGCGCTTGTAACAGTGGCACTTCAACCGGTACGGGCGGCGGCTCACTGCTGGCGGGGGCTTGCAGCAAGATGGTCTCGAGGGGCGGTGCTTCGCGCTGCATCACCACCTTGTGCGCGACCAAGGCAAGCACGCCGAGCGCGTGCATGCCGATCACCAGCGCCATCGCCCCACAGCGTTCTCCGATGTAGGTGACGCTTTGCGGTTGCCACAGTTGCCCGCTACGCAACGAATCATCTGGGTTCGACATGAATAGACTCCCGGACATGTGCTCAATCACTTTTTCATCAACTGCTACGCTCAAAATTTACAACCACGTGCATCCAAAAAACCGGCGCGTCCCTGCGCCAACACCACGTCGGGGGGACGACGTTCAGAACGTATGCGCGACACTCAGCTTGACGCTGCGGCCTTCGGCATCCAGCGAGGCAAGATGGCGACGGAAGGTTTTGTCGAAGACATTGTCCACGCCCAAGCGCACATGGGTGCCATCTAACCAACCGCTCGCAGGTTTCCAGGTAGCAAACAAGTTGTGCGCGCTATAACCGCCGGTACGCACGCCAGTGCCGCTGACTTTGTCTTGCTCGGCGGCGAATTCGCCGCGCCAACCCATCACCAATGCTTGCGGCGCGAGGATGACGCCGGCGGTAACGCTAAGTTCATCGGCGGGAATGGTGTTGAGCGGCAAGCCGGTAATACGATCTTCGCCAGTGATGTTTGCGGCGCCAGCACGAGCGAAGAAGTAGCGGCTGGTGTATTCGGCTTCCAACTCCACACCTTCATACTTCGCTTTACCGATGTTGATGGAATACAACGCACCAGTGGTGGCGGTAGTAATCAGGTTGGTCACTTCATTGCGAAAGCCGGTGGCCTTGAAAGCGAAGCCACCGAATTTCAGCGTGAAGCCCAATTCGTCGTTGGTCGACACTTCCGGTTCGAGATTGAGATTGGCATTGCGTGCGCCAGTGCGGCTGTACATTTCGTCCAGCGTCGGCAGGCGTTCGGTTTTCGCAATTGATCCAAACACGCCTACCTGCGGTGCGATTTGCCACAACAGCGCCAACTTGGGCGAGGTGGCCGTGTTCTTGGCCGTCGTGGTGGCGACCACGCCATTGCCTGGATCGAGCTTTTGCCGATCGACGCGCACACCGGGAATGACCGTGAGCGTGTCGGCCCACAGCATTTCTGCCTGCGCATAGATACCCAGCATCTGCGTGTCGCCTTCCGGATGCGTGGTGGCGCCGTACTGCGTAACACCCGAGGGCAGCAGACGCGGATTGCTGCGCTGCTGTTCGTAACCTTGCACGCCGATGTTGATGAATGCCGTGCCATCGGCAAACAACGCTACTTCAGAGGTATTGCCCAGCTTCGCTTGCACCGTGGCGTAGGAATATTCCGAGCTCAGCCCCAGTGCGGTGGGTGAAAATTGATTCTCGGACTGCGTGACGAATGAATCCGTATACGACACCTGCGAACTGATATCGAACAGCTTGCTGTCGCCGAAGCCATTGACGTAACCCAGCACGGCGGTCTTGTCATCCACCTTACGCTGCACCATCGCGGTGGTAATGGTGAATTGCTGGTCGTACAACTGCCAAGTATCGCTCTGCCAGTTCTCGTACGACGCCCAGATGGCATGATCGTCGCGCCCGCCCAGGTTGTAACGGCTCTTGATCAGGAATGAGCTGGAACTGACATCGGACGGTACGATTTTTTTGCCGTCGCCATTTTCATAGTCGTCGCTGTTGCGATTGTTGTAGACCAGCAGCAGATCGAGATTCTGCGCGGGCTTCACCGCAACGATGCCCGAGCCAAAGGTGTTGGCCGAATTGGTTTCATAACCGGCTTTCAAACGCACTGCGAAACGGTCATCGTCCTGCAGAAAGTCCGACGCATCTTTGGTGACAAAGCTGATGACGCCCGCCAGCGCGCCGGTGCCATACAACGTTGATGACGCTGGGCCACGCAGCACTTCCACACGCTTGTACAACTCCGGTTCGCTGAAGAACGAACCGACGCGATATTGCTCGTGGAATTTATTGACGCCATCCACCTGCACGATGATCTTGCTTTCATCACCGGCCACTGCAGCGCCGATACCGCGAATATTGAAGCTCTGTCCCAGCGCACTGGCGCCGCCGGTCATGCTGACACCGGGAATATCTTCCAGCAGATCGGCCATGGTGCTGGCCTGCTTCTCGTCGAGGTCTTCCTGGTCGAGGGTAGTCACCGACTGCGGGGTGTCGATCGCCAGCTTCTCCTCACCAGCGGTGGCCACTAACTTGCTCAACGTACCACGGGCCCCCACCTGGGCCATAACGGCCGGCGGTACGCTGCTGCCGGGCTCGGCATTCAGCTTCTCCTGCGCAACCGCGGCACTCGAACACAACACCACGCCCAGCACGGGCACCGCACCCATTGCGCCGTTGATCAACCGCATGACACACCTCTTAGTGGCAATGCCACATCAGTAATGGAGGGTTGGCTGGCGGCCGTGACTCGTAAAAACAATGAGCGAGGTGGCTGGCTGATCCCGATAGAAATCCCTGCGCTGCACCAGCGTGTGATGCCTCAGGGTTGCCGTGGCCGACGTTGGCCTGGCGGGGGCCGCATTTTTATCAGCCCCTAGTCGCAATTGCAAATCATTCGCATTTGTATTTAAAATGATTTCACCAGCCAGGCCCGTTCGTGGCCCCAGCCAGAGTTCTAGCTCTTCGCTACGTCAAGGATTCCCATGAATATCTCTCACCGGGCTGCGCGCTCGCGAGCATTCCCAATCTGCGTAGGTGTGCTGCTATGCACCAGCGCGCAGGCACACATGCCCTACTTGCTGCCCAATGCCTTCGACACTACCGGGCGCGATCACGTATCCGTCATTGGGTCGTTTACCGAAGCGCCGTTTGTTGCCGATGTGGCGCTGAAATCGGAGCGCTACACCGTGACCACCCCCAGCGGCAAAACCGTGCCGATTGCGCAGGTGAGCTACCTGAAAGACCTCGCTGCTTTTGAAGTCGCCACGACTGAAGATGGCGTTTATCGCATCTCCACCGGCGAGCGCTTGGGCCGCAAATCAAAGATGCAGCAGAAAGCTGATGGCGGCTGGGAGTTCCTCAGCGAAAACAGCCCGCCCGCCACCGGCAAAGTGGTTGAGGTGCAAAGCGTGACTGCCTCAGATGTGTACGTTATCCATGGCAAGGCCAACACCACCGCACTGCTGCCCACCGGCGTTGGTGTGGAACTGAAGTTACTGACCTCACCCATCAACATTGTGGCCAACCAGCCCACACACGCCGAACTGCTGTTTCAAGGCAAGCCGCTCGCCAACACCGACGTGATCATTTATCGCGGCACGCTGGATGGCCAGGGCACCAAGGAATTCAGCGTTAAGTCCGATGCGCAGGGCAAGCTGTCCTTCACCGTGCCCGCTACCGGAACCTATCTAGCGTTGATCCGGCATCGCACCGAAGCGCCTGCCGGTGCAGAAACGCCTTGGCGTAGCTACACCTACACGCTGACGTTTGCAGCGGAATAAACAGCGCTTACCACCACTTTGTTGAGTACACACCATGAACACCACGCTCCGCTTGCTATCTCTGAGCACACTCGCCGGCATCGCTTTCAGCAACCCAGCATGGAGTGCCGCACACGCGCGCGATACCTTCATCCAGCAATACGACACCAACCATGATGACAAGGTAGAGCGCGCTGAATTCGACGCCGCACGCACGGTGCGTTTTAAGTCCACCGACAATGATGGCAATGGCACGATCAGCACAGGCGAATACCTGAGCGAATACGTGGCGCAATTGGATGGCCAACTATTGCAATCGAAAGACAGTGAAGCCGACAAAACCGTCACGCGACAACGTCAGTACCGACAAACCAGCGTGCGCTTCGCTGCGATGGATACCGATAAAGACCAGCAAATCAGCAAAGCCGAATACGACGCATCCGGCACACGCTCATTCGACAATCACGACAGCGACAAGGACGCAGCCGTCACCGTCAATGATGCGGTCAGCGACAACGAAGGTCGCGCGGCAGCGCGATAAAGAATGCGTCGCAAGGGTGTTGACCCAGGGTGGTTATCTCCAGTGGCGGCACTGGAGATAACCCACCTCTGAGACAGGCGACACACTGCGGCAACGGCGCGCGGTGCGGTAATTAGGACCATTTCCACTGCCGCTTCTTGGCTTTATGCCGCGCCTTGCGCGCGCAGCGCGTCGGTTGTGCCCAACACTAGCGCCGACAGAGCCATGCACTCAATCTCAATCGCATCATCTACTCCACATCAAGGTTTGAAGGTTAAGGAAGGTCTGATTAACCTGTTGTTGTCATTTCGACCGAAGGGAGAAATCTCGCAAGTGAGTGATGTTGCATGGTGCGTGAAAAGAAAGATTTCTCGCTTCGCTCGAAATGACAGGTTAATCAGACCTTCCTTAACGCCGCATCGTTAGCAATTTCGTTTTGTATGGTTAGTGCGTCGTCATGCTGATTGGCTGGGAGTGTTGATGCGGATAGGCAGCCTCAGCGTCGGCATGTACCTGCTGCATATGCCATCCCGCATTAACTACGATGCGCATCATTGCCAGTGCGGCGCGGGCGCCGGTGCGCGCCGCCAGTGGCAGCATCAGTGTGCTCAAGCGCCGCTCGATGATGGGTGGCGATGCTTGCACTGCCATCGCCAATGTCGCCAACAGCGCGCTTTCGTCCTTGCCCAAACGCAGGCAACGCACGCAGCGAATATCGGGATTGCGTTTCAAGCCGGCGAACAGCGCGCACATCAATTGCGCGAACGGCTCCAGCGCCGGACGAATGCCGGCTTCGGTAAAGGCGCTTTCCAGCGGCCGCCACACCGATTGTGGGGCGTCGTGATACGCAGCCCAAGTGCGGATCGACCACAACAGGGTGCGTTCTAACCAGGGTAGCTCCAGCACCGAAACCTGCGTAGCGAGGTCGCAGCCCTGTGCTTGCGACTTATCCATGCAAGCCACTCAGATCGATGGCGCGTGACGCATCGGGTGGCGGTGGACTCACGTGCACCACATCGCTCAAGCGCATCAGAATACTGGCCGTGCGTTGCGGGCTCTCGTCGCCGAGGATTCGATGCACCGCCAGATTTAGCAGCGCATTGCCGATATACATGCGCTCGGCGGTAGGTACGTTACCCAACGCCGCTTGAATACGCTGCATGACGGTTTGCAGCTGCGCCAACTGCACATCGTGATCATCACCGTCCACCACGCGGGTAATGCAGCACTGCGAATGGGAATCACACATACACGTCTCCAGCTAGCAGCCTGTCTGACTTAGGTGATCGTAGCGAGGCGAGTGAGAAATGGAGGACAGTTTTTTGATCGTTTGAGGCGAATAGCCGTAGCTATTCAACGAAAACGATCGAAAAAATGGACCCATTTCGCACCGCCGCAGTAGATCATTCCTAAGTCCGACAGGCTGCTAGACACCAAAGAGTGAATGGCTGGCTTCCCGCTGGCCTCATTAAAGAGGTCGATGCATCGGGTGGCTGGCTGGATGGGAAAGGACGCGCGGGCTACTTGGTCAAGATCAACTTGTTGGCCTGAGTAATGCGCAACCGATAGGTGAAGCCCGCATGCTCAATCAGCACCTCATTGGCAACACCGAATAGCTGTCGCGAATGCATAGTGCGTTGCGGGCTGGGAGGGGTTAGCGCAACGCCAAGTGCTTTCGCAGACGGCGCGCCGCTTGCCGCAAACGGCGCTTCGGCTGGGGCCGAGACTTCAGGACTACGTGACATTCCGGGCTTCATAGAAGCAAATGATAATGATTCGTATTTGTATTGCAAGCGCTAATTGTGGCTGTTGGTTGCACACGCCTATCCAGATTGGGGACCGTCCAGTCAATTCCCCTCTGTCATTTCGACCGAAGGGAGAAATCCCGTCAGTACGCGATACCAACCTCTCTCGGAATAGAAAGATTTCTCGCTACGCTCGAAATGACAGGCTAATGAATAGCAGTTCAGGGCGACAGCAACCGGTAACCAATACCCTGCTCGTTGGCGATAAATCGCGGTCGCGCCGGGTCGTCGCCCAGTTTGGCGCGCAGCGCCGAGATATAGATGCGCAGGTATTGCACATCCTCGCGATGCGACGGTCCCCACACCGCTTCGAGTAATTGCCGATGGGTACATACCCGCCCGGCCGCGCGTGCCAGGGCCAACAACAAATCGAATTCCTTTTTCGATAAATGCACCAGTTGTCCAGCGACGCGCACTTCGTGCGCCGGCACGTCGATACGCACCTCGCCCACTTCAATCAACGGTTGGGTGGCAATGGCGGCATTGACGCGCAGACAGGCGCGAATGCGCGCTAGCAGCTCGGGCGTACTGAACGGTTTTTGTACATAGTCGTTGGCGCCGGCATCCAGTGCTTGCACTTTGTCGGCATCTTCGCCGCGCACCGATAGAACGATGATGGGCACTGGTGAGCGAGCACGCAGCACGCGAATCACTTCATGGCCACTGATATCCGGCAAGCCTAAATCCAACAACAGCAGTTCGGGTTGTTTGTGCGCGCACAATTGCAGCGCTTCGCGGCCGGTAGCTGCTTGCAAGGTTTCGAAACCGACAGCGCGCAAGCTGATATCGAGGAAGCTGCGGATCTGCGCTTCGTCGTCGACAATCAACACGCGCGCCAAGCCACTCATGACGATACTCGCGCCAAATGCAATGCGGTCTCGTCAACGGGCAACTCAATCACAAACTTCGTGCCGCGTTGCTGCTCGCCAGCATGCACTGTGATTTTTCCGCCCATGGCTTCGACAAATCCTTTGCAGATAGCGAGCCCCAGGCCGCTGCCCACCACACCGCTATCGCGCTGCGTGGCGCGATAAAAGAAATCAAAAATGCGCGCGCGTTCAGCGGGCTCGATGCCCGGCCCGCTGTCGGCTACGGCAATCAACACGCGCCCTGCTTTTTCTTCCGCGGATAGCAGAATCGGCGCATCGGCCGGGGAATACTTCAACGCGTTCTCCAACAGATTGGTCACGGTTTGTTCGAGTAAAGCACGGTCGGCGCGCGCTGCGGGCAATCCTGCTTGCACATCAAAGCGTACTCGCGACTGCTGTGCTTGCCCTAAGCGCTGCGCTGCGCTGTGTAGAACCTCATCCACAGCCACGGCGCTCAATTGCAAGGCCATGCCACCCTGGGCCAGACGTGTAGCGTCGAGCAGGTTTTGAATGAGCCGATTCAAACGTTCTGCTTCCGATAATGCTGTGTTGACCAGTTGTGCTTGATCGTGCGCATTGAGGGTGCCGGAGAGTTCGCGAATGGCGCTGAGCGAACCAATCACCGATACCAACGGCGTGCGCAAATCATGCGACACCGACGCCAGCAGCGCTGAACGCAAACCTTCGGCTGCGCGTTGCACCTTGGCATCCTGCGCATGTTTGAGCAGCGTGAAACGCTCCCAAGCAGTGGCCACCTGCGCTTGCAAGGAATGCAACAGACGGCTTTCTTCCGCACTGAGCGCATCGGCGCCGGCGCGTTGTTCCAGCGCGATCACGCCCACCGCTTGCTCACCGGATACTAGCGGTACAAAACACCAGGTGGCGGCCGGCAATGTCGTGGTGCCGGTGCCGGCAATTTCCTGATGCTGCACAGCCCAATTGGCCGCAGCCATTTCGGTATCGCGCCAGCCGACACTGCGCTGCAACTCAGCCGATAGTTGCACACGACCATCACCCGTCGCGGGCAACACCAGACAGCGCATGCCGAGTATTTCTTCAATGCCTATAGCCGCTGCTTGACGCAAATCGCGTTCGTTCACCGCAGTGGCCAGACGACGGGTGAAATCGAACAGCATGGCAGTACGCAAGGTATTGCGACGCGCATCCACGGCTTGGCGTTGCAGGCGTCCGGATAACACGCCGACCACCGTACCCACCATCAAGAACACCACCAGCGTGCGCACGTCATCGGCACTGTTGATCTGCAAGCTGTAGCGCGGTTCGGTAAAGAAAAAATTGCAGGCCACAAAGCTCAATACGCAGGCGATCAACGCCGAAGATAACCCACCAAACACGCCGGCCGCTGCCACGCCCAACAGGAACATTGCCGATAAGTCTTCCAACTCCAACCATTTGTCCACGGCCAAGGCAAGCCCCGTCGCCAACGCCGACGTACCGATGGCATAGGCAATAGATCGCTCCGAGACAACGGGCAGATGGCTGCTGGTTATCGGCGGTCTGCGCCTCCTCGCCGGCGTCGCCGCATCCGCAGTGGTGACCACCGTGATCTCAAAATCGCGTGCATGAACGAACAACCATTCCGCCAGCGAACCGCGCCACCAACGCCGCCAGCGGGAGTTGTGCGGGCGACCCACCACAATCTGCGCGACATTACAGGTACGTGCGTAATCCAGCACGCCATGACCGATGCGATCAGCCGTGATGCTGGCGCTTTCTGCGCCTAACTCGGCCGCCAAGGCCAGGTTTGCTTCGAGTTGCTGTTGCGCACTTGCATAGGACTGTGTGCCCAGGGTTTGCACATGCAACGCCGTCCACGGCAAATGCCGCTGTTCGGCCAGACGTTTGGCGCTGCGTAATAGGTCTTCGCTACCCTCGGTAGCATCAATGCACACCAATAAGCGTCCGCGTGTCGGCCAGGGACCTTCAATACCATGTGCACGCATGAAGTTGGACAAATCGTCATCGACGCGCGCCGACGCGGCGCGCAACGCCAATTCACGTAAGGCCAACAAGTTGCCGCGCGTGAAAAAATTCTCCAGCGCGCGCTGCGCCTGCTCGGGGATGTACACCTTGCCTTGCCGTAAGCGCTCGATCAGATCGTCGGGTGGCAGGTCGATCAGTTCGATGTCGGTGGCCAAATCCAACACCGAGTCCGGCACGGTCTCGCGCACTTCGACGCCAGAGATGCGCATCACCAAGTCGTTGTAGCTTTCCAGATGCTGGACGTTGAGCGTGGTGTACACGTCAATGCCGGCATCCAGTAGTTCTTGAACATCCTGGTGACGCTTGGCATGACGCGAGCCCGGTACGTTGGTGTGCGCCAGCTCATCCACCAGCACCAACTGCGGATGCCGTTTGAGCACCGCGTCTAAATCCAATTCATCCAGCACCCGTCCGCGATGTTCCTGGGTGCGCCGTGGCAACTGCGGCAAGTCTTGTACTAGCGCCTGGGTTTCCTGACGGCCGTGGGTTTCAACGATGCCGATGACCACATCGACGCCTTCGGCTTTTTTGCGGCGCGCCTGCGTCAACATCTCGTAGGTCTTGCCGACGCCGGGAGCTGCACCTAAGAAAACTTTCAGGCGGCCACGCTCGTGACGCTGCGTTTCAGCTAGCAGCGCATCGGCGGAGGGGCGTACGAATTCTGTGTTTGCCACAAGGTTAATTATCACCTGTAGGAGCGAGTCATGCCCGCGAATTAAATTATCTGGGCATCTGTGCTGAGTAGGTTGGGTTGAGTCCGCGAAGCCCAACTTCTGTTTCGAGACCAACCAGGGAATGTTGGGCTTCGCGGACTTAGCCCAACCTACTCATCCAATGCCAAATTCAATTGCAACACATTGACTCGCGGTTCACCCAGAAAGCCTAACCAGCGCCCTTCGGTGTGCTCATTAACTAGCTTGCTGACTGTGGACACGTCAATGCCACGCACGCGCGCCACGCGCTCCAGCTGATACAACGCCGCCGCTTCGCTGATATGCGGATCCAATCCACTGGCTGAGGCAGTGACCAAATCCACCGGCACCGGTGCAGTGTTGGTTGGATCGGCTGCCTGCAACGCGGCAATACGCTGTTTCACGACATCGACTAACGCCGGATTCAGTGGGCCTTGATTAGAGCCACCGGAAGCCAGTGCGTTGTAGGGATGTGTCGCCGTGGCCGAGGGACGGCTCCAGAAATACTTAGGAGCAGTGAAGCTTTGACCGATCAGGCTGGAACCTATGGCCTGACCATTTTTGATGATCAAACTGCCGGCGGCTTGTGCTGGAAAAAACAGCTGCGCAATGCCTGTCACTACCAACGGATAAACGCCGCCGGTTAAGAGAGAGAGACTTAATAAGATCGCCAGCGCGGGACGTAATAAATTGCGTGCTTGCATAACGAAACCTCAAATTAGGAAATGACCTACATCGCGTAGGGGCGGACCTATGTGTCCGCCCGTCTTAGCCCACGTTTAAGCACGGGCGGACACATAGGT
>JANMSB010000363.1:0-2319 GCA_031388915.1 Pseudomonadota bacterium
TTGGGCTGAGTCTTCGAAGCCCAACATCACGACAATGGTTTGGAGTGTAAATGTTGGGCTTTGCAGCCCAACCTACGCGTGACTGCTTTGGCGATATTGAATGGCAGGCTTGGAGCCACAGTGAGGGTAGCAATGGGTCGAACTTACCCCTCCGAATGACCGATGCGGAAAAAAGCGGACGCCTACTTACGGCAAGACTATGTCAATGTTGGGCGGCAGAACTATCCCCATCTGACTAGCTCTCGGCGCCGATTTGATAAGCCGCAATGGTTTCATGTTCCAGATTCAGCGCGACATTAACAGGCTGTTGAAAATGAGATTTTCAACAGCCTGTTAAGAAAATAGAGCAATCAAAAAAGCGGTTTGTCGTGACCTCATGCAGGGCGTGAATTCATGAGGTTTGGTGCTTATACGCAGTGGCGCTGGTTCTGGATTCAATAACTATAAAAATAATTATTTTTTGCCGCGTCTGAATCCATCGTGACGCTGGCTTCGTATCTAGTCCCAAGTTTGCTCATGCGAACTGCATTCGTTCCATTGCTATGGCCGCTATTTTTTAGGAAGGTATTGCTATGAAAATTGTTACGGGCGCTTTGCTGGGCGCGGCTATCGCCAGCACATTTCCGTTGTTGGCATCGGCCTCCAGTCATCGTGAGGCACCGAACATCACGCGCATGCCGACGGTGGACTCCACCGACTTTTATCTGTTTCGCTCCTACGAGCCGGGGCGCGAAAACTACGTCACCGTGATTGCCAACTACATTCCGTTGCAAGCGCCGTATGGCGGACCGAATTACTTCGCGCTCGATGCTGCTGCGCTGTATGAGATTCATATCGACAACGACGGCGATGCCGTTGAAGACCTGACGTTTCAATTCCGCTTCAAGAACACGCTGGCCAACAACGGCGCGGGCATCAAACTGCCCATCGGCGCAGCGGGCGCGCAGCAGAATGTGGCCGTGCCGCTCAAGAATGTCGGTGGTGTCGGTGTGCAGAACACTGCGGCGCTCAACTTCAGAGAAAGCTATACGTTGAATGTGGTGCGCGGGAAGCGCCGCACGGGGCAGTCGTCCGCTGTCACCGATGCCGGCACGGGCGCTACGGAATTCGGCAAGCCTTACGATTTTGTCGGCACCAAGACGTTCGGCAGCGTCGCCAACTATGACCAGTACGCACGTAGCTTTATCAGCGAGGCTTCGATTCCCGGCTGTAGCCAGAACGCACGCGTGTTTGTCGGCCAGCGTCTGGAAGGCTTTGCCGTCAACCTGGGCCGGGTGTTTGACTTGGTGAATCTGGTGCCTGTGGATGGCGATAGTGCGCCGGGCGCCGGCGATGGCGGTGGTTTCCCCGGCGGCATTACGCAAAGCCAGGCCAATAACGTTATCGGCGACGACAACATCACTAGCATTGCATTGGAACTGCCGATTGCCTGCGTGACCGGCGCGGGCAACGGTGTGATCGGCGGCTGGACCAGTGCGAGCCTGCGTCAGGCGCGTATTCTTAATCCCAATCCAACCTTCGCCAAACCCGAAGTGAATGGCGGCGCATTCACACAGGTGTCGCGTTTGTCGAATCCATTGGTGAATGAATTGGTGATTGGGCTACCCGACAAAGATCGCTTCAACGCCAGTCAACCTAAGAACGATGGGCAGTTCGCCACCTACGTGACTAACCCGACGTTGCCGGCACTTCTGGATGTGTTGTTTCGCGATGCGGTGAATCAAACCTTGGGCGCCAATATTGCCAATCTGGCGCCGCAGAATTTTCCGCGCAACGACTTGGTGACGACGTTCTTGACGGGTTTTCCCGGAGTGAATCAGTTGAAGCAAGTCACGCCATCGGAAATGCAGCGTTTGAATACGGGCATTGCACCGACAGCGGCAGCAGCGCAAAGCACTTTCGGTGTGGTGGGCAATGACTTGGCCGGCTTCCCCAACGGCCGCCGACCCGGTGACGATGTGGTGGATATCGCTTTGCGCGTGGTGATGGGGCGTCTGTGTTATCCCATTCCAGTCAATGGCGCGCCCACCGACCTCGGTCTATGTACACCCGCGAATGCCGCAGTGGGCAATGCGCCATTTACCGATGGCGCACCACTCTCGGCAGCCGACTTCGATACACGCTTCCCGTACTTGAAGACACCATTGCCAGGTGCGGGTTACTAGTAGTCCTGTGGCCACTCTGCGTAGGCGCGGCTCTCGAGTCGCGCCTACGCAACCATCGGAAATCATATTGCGAGGAATTCATCATGCGTGGTTACACACTTCATACCTACATCGGCATCGTCGTGCTTGCCGCAGGACTATCGGCCTGCGGCAG
>JANMSB010000368.1:0-2406 GCA_031388915.1 Pseudomonadota bacterium
CGATGAATGTGACCGCAGATAACGCCATCTACACCACGCTGACGCGCTTCGCTGGCCAGTGCGCGTTCGTAGTTGGCAATGTATTTGTTGGCCTTGGACATCTTGCCTTTGAGAAACGCCGCCACCGACCAATAAGAAAAACCGCAGCGACGCCGTATTCCATTCACATGACGATTCAGCCACAAAATAAAGTCGTAGAGGTGATGCCCCACGTAGGCGAGCAAGGGACTGGCTTTGATGACATTGTCGAAGTCATCGCCGTGCAACACCCAGAAACGCCGGCCATCGGCAGTTTCGTGAATGGCGTCGCGCATGACTTCGACATTGCCGAATTGCATGCCGATGTAGTCGCGAAACGGCGCATCGTGATTGCCGGGAATATAGATAACGCGCGTGCCGCGCTTGGCCTTACCCAGCAAGGTGCGAATGACATTGCTATGCGCCTGCGGCCAGAACAAGCTGCGCTCCATGCTCCACAAGTCGATGATGTCGCCCACCAAGTACAGCGTGTCGCATTCCACCGAGTGTAGAAAGTCGAGTAGATAGTCGGCACTGCAACCGCGCGAGCCCAGATGCACGTCCGAGATGAAGACCGTACGTGCCCGTAACAGCACTGGCTTCTTGCTTGCGGAATAACGTACCCGGTCTTGCGAACCACTCGCTGAGTGCATTGCCTCTACAGCTCGTTACCTTGATGGCAACTACTGTCGCTGCCGCGAGTGTCCCAAATGTTGCAGATTGACGAAGCTTTCGTGACAACCCGACCTGAATGCCGCTGCGGTATGTTGTTTTCCTGACGGGCGGGGTGGCTCAACTTTTTTGACTTGTCGCCACACGCTGGTCATTCTTGCCCACCATGATTGGATTGTTACAACGCGTCACCCATGCCTATGTCTGTGTTGACGGCGCCGAAACCGGCCGGATCGCGGCCGGGCTGCTGGTGCTGGTGGGTGTGGAACGGGGCGATGGCCCGGCGCAGGCCGACAGGTTGATCGAAAGACTACTGGCATACCGCGTATTTCCCGATGCTGCTGGCAAGATGAACTTAAGCCTGAGCCAACACGGCGGCGGGCTGTTGCTGGTGCCGCAGTTCACCCTGGCAGCCGACACCCAGCACGGCAATCGCCCGGGATTCAGCACTGCGGCGACGCCGGCGCTGGGTCAACAGTTCTTCGATTACTTGGTGGGCTTGGCCAGAGCCCGGCATCCCATGGTGGCCACCGGCGTATTTGGCGCGAACATGCAGGTATCGTTGTGTAATGACGGGCCGGTCACCTTTTGGCTACAGGTGCCGCCCGAAATGACGGAATAGCGACTCGGTTGGGGAACTATTAGGAAATTAAGCCGAATGGCGCTTACTTAAGCCATCAATGTCAGGAAGCGCCCCCACCCCAACCCTCCCCCGCAAGCGAGAGAGGGAGTTCGTACGACTTAAGTAAGCGCCATTCAAATTAAGCCCCGTTCACGTCGCAATTCTATGCACTCAATTGGCGTATCATTTGACGCCCGACTTGCCACCTAGACTGGCCATCCAGACTTGCGGAGATTTTATGGGTATTGGTATTAAAGAACTGCTCATCATTCTGGCGATTGCCCTGTTGATATTCGGCACCAAGAAACTCAAGAACATGGGTTCTGACCTGGGCGGCGCCGTCAAGGGCTTCAAGAACGCGATGAAGGATGGCGAAACCGACAGCGACGCCAATGCCAAGCAGCTCAAGTCGCCCGACGATAAGGACGCGGACTTCAGCACCACTCCCACCGGCGACAAGGCTGACAGCAAGTCCGACAAGACCTGATCCCGTTGCTGCCACGCGGATTGCTGAACGATGTTTGAGATCGGTTTCCAAGAATTAGTGTTGATCGCGTTACTGGCGTTGATCGTGCTGGGCCCGGAAAAACTGCCCAAGCTTGCTGCGCAACTCGGCCGCTGGACCGGCCGCGCCCGCAACATGGCGCGTAACCTGCGGCAGCAACTGGAGCAGGAAGTCAGTTACGAGGAGCTGATGAAGCAGAAGGAAGCTGCCGAAGAGGCGCTGCGCAAAGCCAATTTGGCGCCCATGGATTTCCATGCGGACCTTGAGGCGACAACGGGCCTGGACACGCCGCCGACACCGACAATTGAAGCGCCACCCGCCGCTGCTGCCAACGCCATTAAAGACACGCCAGACTCCGTCAAATGAGTGAGTCGCCGCATCAAGACTCCCTGACCGAAGGCTCGTTGATCTCGCACCTGCTGGAGTTGCGCGATCGATTGCTGCGCGCCGTAATTTTCGTGCTGGTGATCTTCGCGCCCTGCGCCTACTTCAGTCAGGAACTGTTCACGCTAATCGCACAGCCATTGCTGGCCAAGCTGCCCAATGGTTCCTCGATGGTCTCCACCAGCCTGACCGCGCCGGTGATGGC
>JANMSB010000390.1:0-1668 GCA_031388915.1 Pseudomonadota bacterium
CTTGGCGACTGTTACTGACGCAATGTCGAACGCAGTTGAATGCCATCGTGTTCACTGAGCAACTGGACGATCCAGTCGACGAATACACGTATCTTGCTGGACAGGTGGCGGTTCTGTGGATACACCACGTACAGCGGCGCAGGTTCAGGGAACCAATCACCCAGCACAAGTTCGAGGCGATTGCCATTCTCCATCGCCTCTTTAAGAACAAACGCCGGGATACGCGCAATGCCCAGTCCGGCTTCGGCAGCAGCCACATAACTGTTGTCGTCTTCCAGGGCAATGTGACCTTGCAACGAGGTCTGAATACGCGTGCCGTTCTTGGAGAAGATCCAGTCGGCCACCTTGCCGGTGTGCGATGAGAAGTGATTGATGCAGCGATGTTGTGTTAGATCATCCGGATGACGTGGCTGGCCATGCTTCGCGAGGTACGCTGGCGCTGCGCAAGTAGCGAACCAAAGAAACCCGACGCGCCGAGCGACATAACTGGGCTCTTCGATTTCACCACTCCAGATGGCGCAATCAATATCTTCCTCAACCAGATCGGCACGCCGTTCGCTGCTAACCAACGCCAGCTCAATATCGGGATAGCGCGCAAAAAAAGCAGGTAAGGCCGGTACGATCACCAAGCGAGCAATCAGTGTTGGCACTTCCACACGTAGACGTCCGCGTGGCGTGACGTGTTGGTGCGTGAGCAACTCCTCCGTCTCACGCACCTGCGCCAATATGGCGACACAACGTTCGTAGTACGCGACGCCATCGGCTGTGATGCTCATGCGCCGCGTGGTGCGATTGAGCAGCTTGACGCCCAATGATGCTTCCAGCTTCTGAATCAGCGTGGTTGCCGAGGCTTTCGGGATTTGCAAGCTGTCGGCCGCATGCGTGATACCGCCCGTTTCAATGGCTCGCACAAACACTTCCATCGCCAACAGCTTGTCAAAGGACATGGTTCGCAACCTCATTATTCACGGCTCGATTATTCCGATTGGTGAATAGTGAATTCACACGCCGCTATTTGTAGCGGCTGGTTTGAATAATAGACTGGCCTCACACCAATTGGTGAACCCAGTGAATGACGAAATGAGAGAAGCCCATGAGCAAAGCCATCAAGCATGTTAACGATGTTGATTTCGAGTCCGAGGTTCTCGGCTCTTCAGGCCCAGTACTGGTCGATTACTGGGCAGAGTGGTGTGGCCCCTGCCGCATGATCTCGCCACTGATCGATGAATCGGCCGAGACCTATGCCGGCCGTCTGAGCATTGCCAAACTCAACATCGACGAAAGCCCGCAGATGCCGCGCAAATACAATGTGCGAGGCATTCCCACCCTGATGCTGTTCAAGAACGGTCAGGTGGTAGCCACACAGGTGGGCGCGGTAAACAAAGCGCAGTTGTCAGCGTTCATTGACAAGCATTTGTAAGCAGCAAGCTCCCTCGCCAATGGGGCAAGGGAACTTGGTTAGATGGCTATAGTTCTGCCGTACGACATTGGCATGGCCTTGTGGGCTGTTTTTTTCGTGCAGGTCATTCGAGCGGTCGAGTTCGACCCACTGCTGTCATTCGACCCGCCCGGAAGCAGTCACCTATATACATGAGAAGCGGACATTAGCAGACTCGCACTTGCAGCTACTTTGTCAGTTAATCTACGGCCTATCGCGATTCCTTGGTT
>JANMSB010000403.1:0-8057 GCA_031388915.1 Pseudomonadota bacterium
CCTGTCCGGTTTTCTGACTTAGCCAGGCCGCATAGGCCATGGCGTCATCCCAATTGACGCAGATGACCGGATGATCATCCATTTGCGGAATGCCTGGATCGCGCCACGAATAGCCGCGCGCGATCTCATAAACCGTATGGCCATCGATACGCTGGAAGGTGGCGCAGGCATTTCCGGTTTGATAACCCGTTGCTTGAACGAACGCTCTGAATTGCGCACGTGTCACGGGATATTTGCCGATAGCGAAGCGCTGCGCGAACGTGACCTGATGTACCGGCTGCGCGCCGCCGCCCATCTTGGGTGGCATCCCATGCCGTTCCTCAACTGCCGACGAGGCACCCATCGCGAAACTGCCCGCCGGCACCCACACCATTTCCGGACAATCGGCGCAGTCGCGGAAGGATTGAGGAGCTTGGGCAGGTGCAGCTACCGTCAGGCCGCTCAACGCCATCGCTGAAACTATGATTGCATGCAAAACGCGCATGGTCTGATTCCTGTTTTTCAGAGCGCTGGATAAAGATGCTTGGTGGGCCGGTTGCTGTCAACCCGAGATAGTTCGTTGCCGCCGGCTCTGTTGGCAGCGGGTAAACAGGCTCTCAGGGGGACCGGCCGACGTGAATTCAAACGTTGAAAAGAAACTGTCCATGGCCGCATTGCTGCGTGCTTTCCCTGTAGTCCCCCTGATTTGCTTTTGTTGTGGTTAGCGTCATCCTACAGCCAAGGGTCTGTTAACAATCATCCGATCGCAGCGACGGAGGTCAGAGAACCCCAGGACGCGGCGCACCGAGCGCAGTGTACTTAACGGACTCAAGCGAGGTGTCCGACAGGGATTTCCTTCGGTCACAACCAGTCCTGGGGTTCTCTGACCCCGTCCCTTCGGGTTGGGCCCCAAAAGGCGCCATGCCGTGTTGCTCGTCGTTTATTTGGAATGACCAAACCTCACTCCTCGCGCCTAGCCTGGCGCCTTTTGGGACTCCAACGCAGCGATTGGATGATTGTTAACAGACCCTAGCGATTGGCATCACAATCGTGCCCGGAGTGATATCCATTTGAAAAATCGGGGGAGAGCATAGTGAGCGCACATCTAAGTTCATTGCAGTTGCCGGATCCGAACAAGATATACCGGGTCGTTCAGTGGGCCACGGGCAGGATTGGCACAACCAGCTTGCGCGAGCTTATTCGCAGTTCCCAGATGAAGTTGGTTGGCGTGTATGTCCATTCCGAAGCAAAGGACGGGCGCGACGCCGGCGAGCTGTGCGGCTTGCCGCCGGTGGGCATCACCGCCACGCGTGACATCGATAAGATCATCGCGCTCAAACCGGATTGCGTGGTGGCTATGCCGGAAGGCGCCAATGTCGATGATATGTGCCGCTTTCTCGAGGCGGGTATCAACATCGCCACCTCGCGCGTCGATTTTATCGAGCCCGATCGGATGAACCCCGAAATGCGACGGCGCGTGGAAGCTGCCTGCGTCAAGGGCGGGGCCTCCATTCACTGCACTGGCGCGAGCCCGGGCTTCAGCACCGAAGCATTGCCGTTAGTGCTGACTTCCATGTCGCGCCGCATGGATTGCATGACTATCGATGAGTTCGCCGATATTCCCGCCAGTTGCCCCGATGTCCAGGTGGTGCAAGGCATGGGGTTCGGCCGACAGCCCGGCGCGAAATTCGATCCCAACATGCTGACCCATATTTCGTACGGCTTCGAACAGTCGGTGAGCTCGATTGCGAAAGCGTTGCATCTGTCGCTCGAAAAATTTGAGGTGCTGGGCGAGACCGCGCATGCGCAGCAGCGCTTCCTGTTGCCGGGCGGGACGCCGATCGAAAAGGGCACGGTCGCCGTGCAGCGTATTACCGTCACGGGACTGCGCAATGGCAAGCCGATCATTCGCTACCGGGTGAATTGGTACTGCACCACCGACGTCGATAAAGACTGGGAACTGCGTAAGAACGGCTGGCGAGTGCTCATTGAGGGAGAAACACCGCTCGATGTCAGCGTCACGTTCCCGGTGACCGGAGCCCAAGTGTCGCCGGCGATGGCCGGCATTACGGCGTATCGCGTCATCAACGCGGTGCCTTACGTGTGTGAAGCGGCGCCAGGCATACGTATGACGGCAGAGCTGCCGATTATCGTGCCTCAGATGAGTTGAGCCAGATGGGTTGACCGTATGAATTGACGATCCGCGCGGACCTTGCGCGGATGCGAAGTTATATTGAGTGTATCGGCGGTCTGAAGAGCCTGCGACGCGCAGGCAAATTCACACCTGTTTTGCCGGCATGCGCACCACCAAGCCGTCGAGTTCTTCCGTGACTTTGATCTGGCATGAAAGCCGGCTGTTCGGTTGCCCATCGCAAACCTCTTCGAGCAGCGCCATCTCCGTTGGGCTTTTGTCGCCAACCCGATCGACCCAGACCGGGTCCACGTAGACGTGACAGGTCGCGCATGAGCAGGCGCCGCCGCAGTCCCCGATAATGCCTCGCACGCCCTCTGCTACTGCGCCTTGCATGATGGACACGCCGGGCTCGAGATCAAACTCGTGCGTTACTCCGTTGAACTCAATGTATGTGATCTTTGCCATTAATTTAACCGCTAATCGTAACTACATGGCGCGTCGGCCAAGCTGCCGACGCACCGCCCACCTTCTCGGGAACCCAGACGGGCTGCTAGATGCGATGCCCGCTCAGAGCCGCGGAGCCGAAGAAGCCTAGCTTCACCTTGCCGGTCATCTGGTCGCCCGCGACTTTCACGTCGAAGCTTAACTTGATTGCTGTGGGCTTGGTCATTTGCATCGTCCAGGTGAGCCCGTCTCCCGCGACCTTGCCGTTGCTAATCGTCTCACCGCCCATCGCGCCGTCGATCCGCCCGGTGACGGTCTGGCCATCGCGGACGAGTTGCGCGGTCATCTCTTGTGGACCTCTGGGTGTCTGAAGCGTGAGTTTCCAAGTCTCTCCGCCCGCCACTGCAATGACTGGGGTCGGTTCCGCAGCAGCAGCGGCGGCAGTAGCAGGCCGCCCCGCCGTTGTGCCACGAGTTTGCGTCGTAAAGGCCGGCAGCCGCTCCCAGCCGCGCGTTGTGGATGACGAAGAAAGCTCGGCGTGCTCCATATCCACTGTCCAATCGGGGAAGCGTTTCAGCACTTCGTCGAGCACCACACGCCCTTCTACTCGTGCCAGCGCCGCACCGATACAGGAGTGGATGCCGCGCCCGAAGGTAACGTGGGGAGGGCCGTCACGATGAATATCGAAGCGATCACCGTCGGGAAAGCGCCGTTCATCCCGGTTGGCGGCGGCCACCAGGCATTGCATCACCCCGCCCGCGGGCACCGTTTGGCCATGAATTTCAATGTCACGGGTGACATATCTCGCGATTTGGGTGCCAGGCGGTTCGAAGCGAAGAATTTCTTCGATCACTGCCGGAATCAGCGCGGGATTTTTGGCGATCTCGCGACGCTGGTCGGGATGATCGCCGAGCACCTTGCCGATCCAGCCGATCAGTCGGGACGTGGTTTCATTGCCGGCACCCGAGATCACCGCGATGAAGATCAGAATTTCCTCGCGGGTGAGTTTGCGTGTCGTACCTGTCTCGTCCTGAAACTCGACATTCAGCAGTTCGGTCATGAGGTCGTTGGAGGGGTGCTTGATGCGCCACTCGACATAGTCCTCATAGCCATCTCCCACGGAGCTGTATTGGGTTGTCTCCAGCGGCTTACCGGGTTCAGTCCGCAGCCGCGAGTCGATTTTTCCGCGAATCGCATCTCGATCCTCATCCGGGATGCCGAGCAGCATGCCGATCACTCCCCCCGGTAGCGCCATACCCACGTCGGCAATAAAATCGATACGATCGGCGCCAACCAATGGATCGAGGCAACGCACGCAATAGGCGCGGATCTTGCCTTCCAGCTCATTCATCCGCTTGGGCGTGAATACTCGCGACACCACATTGCGATAAGCGGTATGAAGTGGCGGATCCTCCCAAATGAACATCCCCTTGGGGACTTCCGTGTTGGCCTTGATGACTTCGAGAACGTCGCCGCGAGCAGAGCTAAACGTTTCCTTATCCAAGAGGCAGCGATCGACGTCACTGAAACGGCTCACCGCGTAAAAATCGTATTCTTTGTTGTAGTACAGCGGCGCCTCATCGCGCAGACGCCGGTAGATCTGATAGGGATTCGCCGCGATGCTTGGGTCGTAGGGATCCCAACGTACCGGCCCGCTCGCGTTAGTATTCGTTTCAGTGCTCATGTCATGTTCCCATGCGTAAAAATTTGGTCTGCGCTATCCCGATGCTGGCCGGAGCCGAGGTGACTGTGGCGCGAGCTAGATAGCGGATCGTCCCACAAACGCTTGGTGTCTCTCAAGGAGTGGATCACAATCAACGTCGGATTGACTTGACTCGGGTCGCCACTCCATTCTGATGGCTGGCGGAGAGAGTAATGCCTGAACCTGTATATATTGACCCTATGACCCACACCAGCATCACGCCGTTAGCGGAGAACAGCCCATGCCCATCGGACGCTTTTGGCCCACAGTCGCGCTTGGATTTCTGGTTATGAGCGCCGGCCAAGTCAACGCGAAGGAGGCGACCGGCTTGCCTGAAATTCAGGCGCGCGATGAATACATCATCGGCAGGCCACAGCGCCTTGCGCCACTGAAAAAATCGGAGATGTCGGAGGCTTCACGCGACGAGGCGGAGGCGTTCCGCAAGTCGGTAACCGCGATGACCGGCAACCCGGTGGCGCCCGGGGATATTCCGCCCATGGTGGCGACGATGATCCGCCACCCGGCGCTGTGGCGACAGCATACGGCGATGGCCAAGGAGTTGATGACCAACGGTACCCTGTCTGATCGTGACCGCGAACTTGTCGTACTGCGCGTTGGCTGGTTGTGGAAGGCGCCGGTCGAATGGGGTGAGCATGTCTCTATCGGGAAAAAGGCGGGCGTTTCGGCGGAAGAAATCGAGCGTGTCACCCAGGGTTCCGCTGCTCCGGGTTGGAACGCACATGATCGCGCTGTGATTCGCGCTGTCGAGGAACTGCACAGTAACGCGATGATTACGGATGAGACTTGGGCCGAACTGGCAAAAACGTATGACGACAAGCAGTTAATCGAACTGCCGATGCTGGTTGGTCAATATGCAACCGTCGCCTTCTATCAGAATTCGCTCCGGCTGGCGCCTCGCCCCGGCAATGGCGGACTGACTACGCGATAGGGCGAGTGACCGAGGCGCGCGATGAATCGCGCCCCGACACCGGCAGCATCGCCGAAACAAGCCACTGCAACGCTGCCCCGCAACCAGCCTCGATTTTGATATCCACCTCACCGTCGGCGCGGGTGCGGCCGATGTTGATGACGGCGATGGGAATGTCGAGTGCGCGTGCTTCACGCACGAAACGATGGCCGGACATCACCATCAGCGACGAGCCCGCCACCAGTAACAAGTCGGCGCTGCGTACAGCGTCGTAAGCGCTCGCCACAACTTGTGGTGGCACGTTCTCGCCGAAGAACACCACGGCGGGTTTCAACGGCCCGGTGCAGTGTTCACAATGCGGCAGGTCGAAGCTGGCGAAGTCAGCATGTTCCAACAACGCATCGCCATCGGGCGCCATCTCGGCATGCAGGGCAGTCCAGTCGGGATTGCGTTCAGCGAGCTGTGCCTGCAGGTGTTCTCGCGGTGAGGTGCGTTTGCAGCTCAGGCATTCCACCAAATCGATTCGTCCATGCAGGTCGATGACCTGATGACTGCCGGCGCGTTGATGCAGCCCATCGACGTTCTGCGTGATGAGGGTGTGTACGATGCCCGCGTGTTCCAGTGTGGCAAGCGCATGATGCGCACGATTAGGTTCAACGCCACGAAACTGTCGCCAGCCAATGAGTGCGCGCGCCCAATAACGTTGCCGCGCCGCATGACTGCCGATGAACTCCTGGTACTGCATGGGCGGCGTGCGTTTCCACACGCCGTTATGATCGCGATAATCGGGGATGCCCGATTCGGTGCTGACGCCGGCGCCGGTGAGCGCTACGCAGCGGCGACTGGCAGCCAACATGTTCGCCAGTTGCGACAACGCTTCCGCTTCAGAAGCGGTTGCTTGTGGTGCTGTCTGTGCGGCGTCGAGCATGACTTATTCTGCCACACAGACTGATGCAAGAAAGACTGTTCATGGCGGTTGTACCTCGCTATAAAGTCGCCTGTCGGAGCCAGCGCACCACGCTTCAACTTGCGCTAAGAACCTGTTCAAGGTCTCGCTGAAGGGCGCATCGCGGCGTTGAAAACAGCCAAAAAATAAAAACCTACTGCGTGTACGCTGCGTTTTTTTGGCAGGTTTCGCCTTGCGCTGCATCCCTTGATCGAGACTTTGAACAGGTTCTAACGTCGACGTACCCCTCGTTTTCAGGATACCCATGATCTACTGGATCTTGCCCATTCTGTTCCAGGTCGCGCTGGTGATTCACATCGTCAAAACCGGCCGCAATACGCTGTGGATTTGGCTGGTGATATTTGTGCCGCTGATTGGCTCGCTTGCCTATTTCGCGGTGGAGATCCTGCCGGGACTGATGGGTAGTCGCACTGCCAAGCGTGCCGCTTCGGGGTTACGCAAAACCGTCGATCCGCATCGCGACCTGCGTCAGGCCAACCAAAAACTGGCAGTGAACGATAGCGTCGATAGCCGTCGCAAGGTGGCCGATCAATTGTTGGAGCGCGGTCGCTATGACGAAGCCATGGAACACTATCGTGCGGCGATGGCCGGCATTTACAGCCACGAGCCCTTGCTCATGCTGGGCCTGGCCAAGGCGCAGTTTGCCAAGCATCAAATTGCCGATGCGCGCCTGACGCTGGATGAACTCATCGCCAACAATCCCGATTTCAAATCGCCGGAAGGACATTTGTTGTATGCCCGTGCGCTGGAGAGTGAAGGCAATCTCGATAAGGCGCTCAGTGAGTACAAGGCACTCTCCAAGTATTACTCCGGCGCGGAAGCGATGTATCGCTACGCCAGCTTGTTGAAGCGTCAGGGTCAGGTGGATAAGGGCAATGCAATGTTGAAAGAACTACTAGCCAACTCGGAGTTGGCCGGCGCGGTGTTTCGCAAGGAGCAGAGCGAGTGGATTGAGGCGGCGAAGCGGGAGTTGGGGTGAGTTGTCTTTTGTTTCCCTATGGTTACTATGGTCGCCATGCAAATTTTCGCCACTAAGGCCCAGCAAATCGCCACGCTGTGTCGCAGCAACCACATTACTCGGTTGGCTGTATTTGGTTCGGCCGCGCGCAATGAGCAGGGGCCGGAGAGCGATATCGACCTGTTGGTGGAGTTTGAACGCGGTCACGCGCCGTCATTGGCGGGACTGGCGCGTCTAAGTCATGAGTTTGAGGTCGCATTAGAAGCGCGGCGTGTCGATTTGGCGACCAGCGGCATTCTGCGCAACCCCTATCGTCGAAAGGCCGTAATGGCCGATTTGAAGGAACTGTATGCGTCCTGAAGACAGAGACGCTGCGTATTTATGGGACATGTTGTCTGCGGCGCGTGAGGTCGTGACGCTGATAAAGGGTGTGCCGCTCGAACAGTTCGAATCAAATTTGCTGGTGCTGCGTGCTACTGAGCGCTGCATTGAAATAATCGGCGAGGCGGCGCGCCGAATTTCTCAAGCCGGGCGCCAAGCGCAGCCACAAATTCCTTGGTCGGATGTAATCGGTCAGAGAAACATTCTTGCGCATGAGTACGGTCAGATCGACTATGAGTTGCTGTACAGAACAGCTACCGAAGATGTGCCGCAGTTGATCGCGGTGTTACAGCGCTTGCTGCCGCCTGAGTGAGTGCATCGGCTGTAAGGTTTGATCGGCTCAGAGGTTCCCGCCTGACTGACCTGCCACAGGTGGTGGCGTTCTCACCTTGGAATCATGACTTCGTTCGTCACCTTGATCTGCCCATACGCCGCCAGCGCTGCTTCGCGACTGATGCCCAGGTCTACCACTGGCTGTGGATAGTCATGTCCCAGCTCGATGCCGGCTTTGCTTAACTCGGCGATAGGTGCTTGCCAAGGCTTGGCAATCCAGCGATCCGGTAG
>JANMSB010000419.1:0-6888 GCA_031388915.1 Pseudomonadota bacterium
CGGCGCCAGCAGTCACTCGGAAAACTCGGTGCGCGTCATTCGCCGCAGCGCCGAACACCTGGCCAATTTGATCGACGGCCTGCTGGACATTTCCAAAATCGAAGGCGGCTTGCTTAAGCTCAATCGCGACAAAGTGCAGCTGCCGGATTTCTTGGATCAGATCGCCAACATGTTCCGCCTGCAAGCTGCGGCCAAGGGCATCGAGTTTCGCGTGTTGATGCCGAAGAACTTGCCGGCCTATGTGCATACCGATCAAAAGCGACTGCGCCAGATTCTGATCAACTTGCTATCGAACGCGCTCAAGTACACCGAACGTGGCCACGCGGCGTTCAAAGTGCAGTATCGCAGCCAAGTCGCCGAGTTCGAGATCAGCGATACCGGCATCGGCATTCCCCAGGATGAATTAGAGCGCGTATTCCAGCCGTTTGAGCGCGGCGAAGCAGTCAACGTACGACAGATTCCGGGCACGGGCCTGGGACTGACCATCACCAAGTTGCTGGTGCAAATCATGGGTGGCGATATTCAAGTACACAGCACACCCGGTGAGGGCACGCGCTTCACTGTGCGCCTGATGCTCTCCGAGGCCTTGCACGCGGTGCATGATTTACCCACGCCGCAGCGCGTCAACGACTATGTCGGCCCACGCATCAAGCTGTTGGTGGTGGACGACGACCCGATGCATGTCGACATCGTCAAGCACCTGCTGGAGCCGTTGAATTTTTCGCTATTCACCGCCAGTAACGGCCGGGAAGGATTGCAGCGCGCTACTGAGAGCGAGCCGGATCTGGCCATGATCGATATTTCCATGCCGGATATGAAGGGCTGGGAACTGGCCAAAAAGCTGCGCGAGTTACCCCAGTTGCAACAACTTAAAATCATCATGGTCTCAGCCAATGTCCACGAATACAACGCGGGCGGCGAAGGCCATGGCCACGATGCCTTCGTGATGAAACCTATCGATCTGCAAGTGTTGCTAGAAAGTATCGGCTCGTTGCTGCGTTTGAAATGGGTGTATGACGCGCCCACCATGGCGCATGACGAATCCGGCGACGCCAGCGCCACCCTGCCGAACCATGCACGGCATCATCTTGACGATCTCTATCAGTTGGGCCGCATCGGCCACATACGCGGCATCCAATCCAAACTGCAAGAGATCGAAGCCGAACACGTCGACAACAAGCGCTTCGTCATTCAGTTACGTGGCTTGATTGCCAACTTCGATTTGCGACGCTTTATGAATACTCTGGAAGGAATGCGTAAGAATGGCTGAGCTTCCTACCACCCGCGACACGCAGCTGTCACGCACCACCCTGCGGCGCGATACCGTGCTGGTAGTGGATGACACACCGGAAACATTGGGCTTTCTCACCGACACCTTGGATCATGCCGGCTTCACCGTGCTGATTGCCACCGACGGTGAGTCAGCATTGGACTTGGTGGAACAGATCACGCCGGATTTAGTGTTGATGGATGCAGTGATGCCTGGCATGGGCGGCTTCGAAGCCTGCCGACGGTTGAAGCACGAAAAATTTCTATCTAATCTGCCGGTGATTTTCATGACCGGCTTAAGCGATACCGAGCATGTCGTCGAAGGCTTGGCCGCCGGCGGCGTGGACTACGTGACCAAACCGATTGTGGTGGACGAACTCATCGCGCGCATTCGAGTGCATCTGGCCAATGCCCGCAAAGCATCGGGCTCGCAAGCGGTGCTGGATGCCTCGGGAAGATTTCTATTGGCCACCGATCGCGCCGGCCGCTTGTTGTGGTGTACGCCCAAAGCGCGGCAACTCCTCACTGAATTGTTTCCCGAACAATCCACCGCCGAAGGCAACGACGCCACCCTACCTGCGCCGGTGTTGGCGCACCTACTGCGCCTGCACGAAGAACGCGACCCCAACCAATCGCGCTCCATGTTGACAGTCGGCACTCGCAGCCTGGAATTCGCCATGCTCAGTTCCATCGGCCCCGACGAACTGTTGTTTCGCGTCACCGAAACCCACCAAGGCACCGACGAACAACTGCTGCAACAAAGCCTAGGCTTAACGCTGCGCGAAGCCGAAGTACTGCTATGGATCAGCCGCGGCAAAGCCAATCGCGACATCGGCGAAATCATGCAAATCAGCCCACGCACGGTGAACAAACATCTTGAACAGGTGTTTGTGAAACTGGGCGTGGAGAATCGGGCGTCGGCAGCGGCAAGAGCGGTACGGGTGTTGTCGCGGTAGAGGTTGCGCACCAAGTTAGCTATCTGCGTGGCGCATTCATAACCGCACCCTGCGTGCATTTGTCGATGTTTGATGCAGAGCTGCCGCACGCTATTACCGCCCACCAACACTGCGTGCATGCCGAATCCCGTCAGCTAACGCCAGCTCGTGCATGGGTAGCACATCAGACACTGACTCTACGCATCACCAGCTTGGCGCAAGTTGCTCATGCCTTCGGCCGAACCGAATCAGGGTTACGACAGAGCGTTAAACTCCATTTCAATTGTCCTTAACCAAAATACCTGCGGATCGACGGCCCGGTACTCTTCACCTCATATTGCCTTGCGCATCGCAGGATTGCGTGGGCGTCCTGGAAAGATCGATATTTCGCGGCTCAATGGCTGGCCTGTACACTCCTCTGTCAACGCTTCACTCTGCATCTCGCGATACACAGCGCATGACTCGAGGCCGGCGTGGTTTGCTACACCTTCACCGTATGAGACTTTCACTCTCTACTCCTTGCCGGTTTATCCGGCGCACCCTGCGGATTGACGGCCCGGCACTCTTCACAGAAGGCAGTATCTATTGCGTCTTCAGTAATCGTTTGGCGCGATGCCACGCTATCACTAAACAGACACCGACAAATATCTCGCCACCGATTACGAACCACCAATCCTCTGCATTAAATCGTCGGCCATCAGCTCCAGCCGTGCTAAGTCGAAACAGCACAGGCAAAGAAAATGCGAATGCAAAAATCGCTATGAACAGCCAGGGTCTTTTCTTGAATGCAGTTCTGAGTGGATTGGGATCATTACTCAACGCTTCAACTGCTGCAGCGGCATGCCTACCCAATTGGCTAGTGGAGGATGTGTCACGTTCTTCACCACCAGAACGGTAGTCGCGCACTAGCGCGGACGCTGTTCTATAAATTTGAACACCTGCTGCAATCGTAATGAAAAGCCCAGCCCACTCCTTGCTACTCATGTCCTGTATTCCAATCAGATTTTTGGAGAAGTACACAACCATGACCAAAAACCCTAAGGACATAATCGTAAGAAACAACCACTCTTCAGTTCGCTTGCGCATGGCGGACCTACCCTAATATTCTGAAAACGCAAACCACAGGCATATCAACGATCCACAATACTTCAAAGTCATTGGGGTCAGCTCTCGCGTTGTAGCATCCCCCTCGCCTGGTGCCGGGCCAAGGGTAGAAGTTATTCAAAGCGCAAACTAGAATACCTCCTAACCCTTGTTCGGGCACCGTTTATGCACCGAAACCCACCAAAGCACCGACGAACACCTGCTGCAACAAAGCCTAGGCTTACTGCGCGAAGCCGAAGTGTTGCTATAGATCAGCCGCGGCAAAGCCAATCGCGACATCGGCGAAATCATGCAAATCAGTCCACGCACGGTGAACAAACATCTTGAACAGGTGCTTGTGAAACTGGGAGTGGAGAATCGCGCTGCGGCAGCGGCAAGAGCGGTACGGGTGTTGTCGCGGTGAGAACATCATTTGTGTAGGGGCGGGTCTCAGACCCGCCTGTGTACTCGCAATTCCAGATGGCGGCCAGATGACGGGTTGTAAACCCGCCACTACCCGATCCGCGGATGCGTTCTAGAAGTAGGCCTTCCACGTGAAGCGGAAGGTGCTGTGCTGAGCGGCAGCCTCTTGCATCAGTTCGTATTCAACACCCAGACGTAGCACATCATTTTGCGCCCAGGAGCGACTGAACGCCGCGGCTTGGCGTTGATATTCCGTGACGCCGGTTTTGGTGGTGTATTTGTAGCCTATCCGGTTGAACGCAGTATTCGACGCTGAATTCTGCACTAGCGCCGCTTCAACACCCGTCAACAACGCGCCCGACACACGGCCATAATCAATCTGCTCAATAGAGGCATTTGTTTTTAGCAAGATCGGCTTGGAGAGGATCGATGCAATCGCCGCGTCGTTCATTTTGAAACGCAGCTTGTGACGCGACTCACCGGCAACATTGCGCCCAACCAAGCCTTCAATCTCCGCCAGCATGGGCAGAACTGAATGAGCAGTCAGCTTGGTTTCAATGGCATCGGTTGCCGATGCAGTGCGGGCATTCCAATTGGCGAATGTCGCACGAGTTTCAAACTTTAGCGCCGGTGCGATAGCAAAGCTGGAGACCAACTGCGGCATCACCAACGTCGCAGCGCCAACTCGCTTGGCAGTGATGGCGCCGCTCAGATTTAGTGCATTGGCACCAACGTTGATGCCGATATCGCTCTTCGGTTGACCCTGCGCAGGCGTGCGCAAATAGGGCGTGATTTCCGCGCCAAGCACCGACGTCGCCAACATGACAACGCCTGCGGCAGTGCCCAACATTTGCAAGACGAACCGCGAATTCATGATCGAGAATACCGATCAACACAGGTGAGGCGAATTTAACGGAAAACGGCCGGTCATTGCGAGACTCGAGTCGCTTTAATTGATTGCAGAAGCGTTGATTTGCCTGGACATCAATGGCGAACCACGTCGCACCCGACATGCAATACACCCGGTGCGTTGTGTAGTCCGTGCGGGTGCGTTCTACAAACTGCTTTTTTACGACACGCTACTCTTTGCGCGCTTCCTTATGCAGCGCCTGAAACTCGTTGTAACTCAGTCTAGCGGAGCCCAAGCAATGATCACGCTCCACTGGATCGATTTTCCGGCGACATTCTTGCACCTTCCAACCGCTGGAAAGATCATAGCTCTGCCTGACAAGCTCCTCACCTGTGCAGGCGGAAAGTAAAACGCCAACCAGACTCAACGCCGCTACACCGACCTTCTTCATAGACTTCTCCGTACCGATCCTTAAGGGCATCAATACTACTTCGGCATCCCCAACATATCCAAGGTGTCGTTGAGCAAGGTATCGGCGCCGGCCAGTTCCGGCACGATCACCAATGCGGCGCCGGCTTGTTTCAGCGATAACTCGTGTTCGGTTTGTTCGGCGCGGGCGGTGATGACTACGCTGGGATTCAAGGCGCGTATTTGGCGAATTGCCGCCAGCGTGGATTCGTGATCCACCAACGCCAGCACGACTAAACGTGCGTTTTCGATCGCTGCGGCTTGCAAGATATTGATGGCCGTGGCGCTGCCGTAGATGGCATCGATGCCATCGGCCATGGCTTCTTGCACGCGCTTGAGACGTGTATCGATAACCACTAGCGGCATGCCTTTGGCGCGCAGGCCATTGGCAATGCTGTGACCGACGCGGCCATAACCAATGATCACCGCATGCGCTTCCAAGCCGCTATCGTGACCCACCAAGTGCGCATTGGGATCGAAGCACCGCCATAACAACGGCATCTGTGCCATGCGCCGACCCACCCAGGGCGCGGCGCGCAGCAGCGACGGCACCAACACGATGGTAAACAAGGCGGCGGCGAGAATCAGTTTGTAACTGTCGACCGATAAGTTGCCGGTGCTGAGGCCCACTTGCGCCAGCACAAAGTTCAACTCGCCGATGGGAATCATACCCAGCGCGGTGAAGGCGGCGGTACGCGGCGTGAGCCGAAACGGCAGTAGGCCAATTAACGTCGCCAACAGCTTGAGCAACAGTGCAGTCACACTGAAAGCCAACACGGTTTGCCAGTGCGCAACAATAAACGGCACATCGATCAACATGCCCACCGAGACAAAGAACATGGTGGCGAATAAATCGCGCAGCGGCACGACTTCGGTTAACACGCGATGATCGAATTCGCTTTCCGACAGCATGAGGCCGGCCAGGAATGCGCCCAGCGCTGCCGACAATCCTAAGCTGGCACTCAGTGCCGCTGTGCCCAGAGCAATGATGGCTGCCGTCAACACGAATAACTCCGATGAACGCAAGCGCGTGACATAGGCCATGACCACCGGCAACACACGGGCACCGACGAACAAGCCGATGCCGACAAACGCCACCGCCTTACCAACAGTGATGCCCACAGTGATTGATAGCTCGCGCAGGTCGCCGGTGACCGCGCCACGACCAAACAACGGCAGCAACACAATCAGCAGCACGATCAGCAAATCCTGCACGATGGCCATGGATAGCAACAGGCGACCATGGGCTGAGGCGGCTTCGCCGCGATCCAGCAACGTTTTGAGTATCACCATGGAACTACTGGCGGCCAGCGCGCAGCCAATGAACAACCCTTCGGTGGTGTCACCCTGCCAATAGGCAAACACCAACGCGCCACCGCCAATGGTCAACGCCACTTGCCATACCGTGGCCCAGGTTGCCACGCGACCGACGCGGGCCAGTTCCTTCACCGAAAAACTCACGCCCAGGGCGAACATCAAAAAGATCACGCCCACTTCGGCCAGTGCGGCAATGGTTTCAGTGTTGCCTTCAAAACCTGGCGTGAATGGGCCAATGGCCACACCCGCCGCCAGGTAGCCCGCCACCGGCGGTTGTCGCAGCAGGCTGGCCAGCAAGCCACCCAGCCCGGCCACGGCCAATGCCACCGTAACGTTAACGATCAAGCCAAATTCATCAGTCATTGCAACTCATTTAATCCTGTCATTTCGAGCTTAGCGAGAAATCTCGCCTTGCTCAGCGTATGCAACTTCAAGCACTTGAAAGATTTCTCCCGGAGTTTATCCCGAGCGTAGTCGAGGGGGTCGAAATGACAGCAGGAAGTAAATCGGAATTTCCCTAGCCAGGCTGTCATCCATCGGCAA
>JANMSB010000166.1:0-8201 GCA_031388915.1 Pseudomonadota bacterium
CGTGGCGCCGATGGAGCCATCAAAGGAGATCATGCCCTTGGTCGGCACTACTAACGCCGTGCTGTGATAGTTAGCCGGACTGCGACAGGAACCGCCGGTGGTTTCGCAGATGGAGCACACCACTAAATTGGCAGCTACCGACGCGCCGGAACCACCGCTCGAACCTGCTGTGGCGCGTTCGGTGTCGTAGGGATTGCAGCTGACACCGCCCCAAGTTTCGCGTGCGCCGCCGGCGCCGATGGATGGCTTTTCCACTTTCGCGGCGCCACCCGGATCGCCGCTGCCGCCGTTGTATTCGGCGTTATGTGCGTGTGCATAAATGATCGCGCCGGCGGCACGCAGGCGACTCACCAAGGTGGCATCCTTGGGCGGTGCGTCCATCGCATAGGCCACATCGCCGCCACCGGTGGTGCGGATATCGGCCGTGTCATAGATGGCTTTGAATGACATCGGTGTGCAATACAACGGCATCTGCTTCGCATCGAAGTTGCGACCGTGCTGCTTATCCAGTTGCGCCGCATATTCAACCGCATCAGGTTGCTGGCGGAATTTTTCGCATTCCGCCGGCGCGCCCTTCGGCAACGGCGTGCCCGGCGGCGCATCGAACTTGCCCTTGCAAGTGACCGAGCGTTCGCCACGGATGTTGATGGATTCCAGTGCATTCACTTGGTGAACATTGGCAATGCCCGCCAGCATGCCGTACTGCTGATACACGCTGGGGTCTGACATGGTGGGCTCCATGCGACCGAAGTCCGGCGTTAAACCTTTGTACTTGTCAAAATTGGGAACCAACTTGCTGACAGCAACAGTGTCGGTAGGAAACTTCAGTGCAGCACCGCCGCGCACGGTTCCTAACGCCGCTTTCACCGTGGCGCCGTCAGCCGTAACCAGCTTGGAGCAAATGCCGTTGTAGGCGCGAGCGCGGGCGATGTAGCCCTCAACCACTTGCTTACAGGTCGTGGCGCCGGAACGTATGGCGTTTTGAATGCTATCGATACTGGCTTCTTCCAATTGGAAAGGCTCGGCTGCGTGCACGCTAGCACTGAGCAAGGTTGCCGATAACATCATGGATCGAACGAGAGTGCGCACCGTCATGGGAATCTCCGTGCTGCGTTGATTGTCTGCTTGATGGGCGGGGCAGGAGCGAGCGATGCCTCGCAATAGCTGGACGCTAATCGACAGACGTGGATGGCAGCGGAGTCCCTACCCAGGGGCTGTCCCGTAAATAACGTGGTCCAGCCACCACACCAAGCTGAGCGCCTGCACTGAACACTGGGTCACCACTGACTCTGCACGGTCGATGTTGCATGCGGATCGCGATATTGCCATCCAGGGCGTGTGGAGACGGCGCAAAAAGCAGGGCGTCTGCTGCTTGGCACAGTTGATCGTTAGTTGACCAAACTCGATGGTGCTCGACGCGGGTGGCGGTTTGTCGCGGTTTACGTTACAGTGCCCGCGCTTTCACAAGCGCCGTCCGGGTTGCTCCTACCCCTCGCTAAGCTAAACAGCTGTTCTAAACAACTGTGTCTGTTGCCTGCGATCTTAATGCCCACGCCTCACCGGACCAGGAAATTATTCCTGTAGGCTGGTTAGAGGAATCATTGCTGATGTCATTTTCCGATCTCGGGCTATTGCCCGAATTGCTGCGTGCGATTACCGAACGTGGCTACACCGAACCTACGCCCGTGCAAGCACGAGCGATCCCTGAAATTCTTTCCGGCCGCGACATGCTGGCGGGTGCGCAAACCGGCACCGGCAAGACAGCAGGTTTTACCTTGCCGCTGTTGCAGCGTCTTAGCGCCAACCCACGCAGCGGTAATGCGCCGCGCGCGTTGGTGCTGACGCCAACTCGTGAGTTAACTGCACAAGTCGCCGAAAGCGTGCGTGGCTATGGCAAGTACTTGCCATTGCGCAGCACCGTCGTGTTTGGCGGCGTCAGTATTAATCCGCAGATCGACGCGTTGCGTCGTGGCACGGATATTCTGATTGCTACGCCCGGCCGATTGTTGGATCACGCCCAACAGCGCACGGTGGACTTGAGCCAAGTTGAAATTTTTGTCCTGGATGAAGCCGACCGCATGCTCGACATGGGCTTCATCAACGACATTCGCCGCATCATTCGTTTGTTGCCTGCCAAGCGCCAGAACCTGATGTTCTCGGCCACGTATTCGGACGACATTCGCAAGCTCACTCAGGGCTTGTTGAAAAATCCGGCCGAAGTCGAAGTGGCGCGCCGTAATACGGCTGTTGAATCCGTTACTCAGCTTGCGCATATGGTGTCGAAAGACGACAAGCGCGCCTTGTTGTCGCATTTGATTCGCGCCAATGAGTGGTCGCAGGTATTGATCTTCACGCGCACCAAGCATGGCGCCAACCGCCTGACCAAGCAGTTGGAAGACGATTCGATTGCCGCCGCAGCGATTCATGGCAACAAGAGTCAGTCGGCGCGTGTCGCCGCATTAAATGGGTTCAAGACCGGCAAGGTGCGTGCGTTAGTGGCTACCGAAGTGGCTGCTCGTGGCTTGGATATCAAGGAATTGCCGTTTGTGGTTAATTACGAGCTACCCAATGTGCCGGAAGATTACGTGCATCGCATCGGTCGTACCGGTCGTGCCGGCGCCAGTGGTACTGCGGTATCGTTGGTGTCGCCCGATGAATCGGGTTTGTTGAGAGACATCGAACGTCTGGTCGGCAAGGTCATTCGGCGCGAACCGCTGCCGCAGATTTCTGCGCCACCGCCCAGAGCAGTCTCTGCTCATACGGAGGCATCGCACGAGCATCGGCCTGCGCAACGAGCAGCGGATTCTCGTCCGAATAACCATCGCAATTTTCAACCGCGTAATCGCGGTTCTGCGCCACGCAGTGCTAGTGGTGGAGCGGGCAAGCGTTAACGTCGTTCATACGACGGCAACAGTTGCCGCATCAGATTGAGCAAGCGTTTGTAGCTGTCGTAACGTCGGGCACTGAGGGTGCCCGATGCGACGGCCGCAATCACCGCACACCCCGGTTCACGCAAATGCAGGCAGTTGTTGAATTTGCAGTGGCCATCGTGGGTGCGGAACTCGCGCCAGCCAAATGCAGCTTGCAAATCATTGACCGGCGCGGGCGCGTAATCGCGCACGCCGGGTGAATCGATCAATGCGCTCTCAGCATCAAGTTTAAATAGCGCTGACGACACCGTGGTGTGGCGGCCTTCGCCGGTAGCATCGGAAATTTCACGGGTGAGTTGCTGTTGATTGCCCAGCAGTGCATTGGTGAGGGTGGATTTACCCACGCCCGATTCACCGACCAGCATGGATACTTCACCCTGCATGGCGGTGCGCAATTCATCCAGGCCGGTGCGGGATTGCGCTGAGACGTTAAATACTTGATAGCCGGCATGGCGAAACTCGTCGGCGTATTGCTGCAATTGTTCGCTGGCATCCAAGTCTTGTTTGGTGATTGCTACCAGCGCTTTGATGCCACCCAATTCCGCGCCTGCCAAGTAACGATCCACGATGTATGGATCGCAAGCCGGTTGTTCGCTCATTAATACCACCAGTTGGGTGATATTGGCGGCCAGCACTTCAGGTTGGCCATGGCTGTCGGTGCGTGTGAAATGCGTGCGGCGCGGCAGCACTTCTTTCACTTGCAATGCAGCGGTTGCTGGATTGGTTTCTACGTTGACGATATCGCCGCACACCACGCGTAAACGCTTGCCGAATACTTCCGCTTGCTGACGGATTCCGTCCGACAATTCCAGCACGACACGGCGTCCATAACATTCGACGACGCTGGCCTGCTGCATGCTCATGTTTGGCGTGTCGCCTGTGCGGCCAACAAGCTTTCCAGAAAACCGATGCGTTCCAGTGCCGGTGGATGCGAATCGTAAAAGCGCGAATGTACGAGGTCGGGCGTCAGGGTGCTGGCGTTATCGCGATACAGTTTGACCAGCGCAGTGATCAGCTCGCGTGCATTGGCGTGTTGTGAGGCAAAGGTATCGGCTTCAAATTCATGTTTGCGCGACCATGCCGCTGCTAACGGGGTAAAGAAAAACGTGAAGGGACCGCTAGCTAGCAGGAATAACAACAACGCAGCATGATTGGAGGGTTGTTGCACACCGAGTGCAGTGTAGAAGATGGGTTGGGTGGTGAGGTAACCCAGCATGGCAAATCCCACCAAGCTAAGCACCGACGACAGGATCAAGCCCTTGCGAATGTGATGCAGACTGTAATGCCCTAACTCATGCGCCAACACAGCTTCGATTTCGCTGTGGCTCAGGCGTGCCATCAGTGTGTCGAAAAATACGATGCGTTTATTGCGGCCCAAGCCAGTGAAGTAGGCGTTGCCGTGTGTGGAGCGCGCCGAGCCGTCCATGACAAATACGCCTGCCGAAGAAAAATTGCAGCGGTTCAACAATTGACTGATACGTTCAGCCAGATCGGCGTCCTTAAGCGGTGTAAATTTGTTGAACAAGGGCGCGATAAAAATCGGGAAAGCCCAGCTAACCAACAAACTAAATCCCAGCCACACCGCCCAGGCATAAAGCCACCACAACGAACCGGCGGAGTCCATCAGCTTCAGCACCACCCATAACACCGGCAGTCCGAGCGCAGCGCCCAACAGCAAGCCCTTGAGTAAGTCCAACCAAAACATGCCCTGGGTCATGCGATTGAAGCCGAAACGTGCTTCGATCCGAAAGGTGCGCAGCCACGACAACGGCAAATCGATAATCGACATCAACACGAGCAGCGTGGCGATCACCGCGACGCCGTGCCACGGAGCCGGTAACGGCGCGCGTTGCCATGCTGCATCCACCCAATTGATGCCGCCGGCAAGGGTCACCAGCAGCAACACGACGGTGCTCAGCAGTAAATCAACTTGTCCGAATCTCGCTTGGGCCAAGGTGTAGTCGGCGGCTTTCTGGTGCTCGGCTAATTCGATACTGCCGGCGAATGGCGTCGGTACCGCGTTCCGATGTTGCGCTACCGCACGCATTTGGCGCTGACTAAGCCACAGACGCAGGGCTGTGCTGACGAATACGGCAAGCAAGAACAAGAGGGTTAATGTCGGCATGGCTTTTGAATGCAGGTGGGAAGTTGTGCCTAGTATAGGGCAGGGCTCGTTGTGACGTTCATTGTGATGCCGGCAAGCTGCGATGCTATCCTGCCGCAGAGCCCTATAGTGGACATGCTTTCTGGAGTGACTCGTGGCGGCAATTGATAACAGTCGGTTGATTTGGATCGACTTGGAAATGACCGGTCTCGATACCCTGAACGATCACATTATCGAGATCGCCACGGTGGTGACCGATAAGGATCTAAATGTGTTGGCGGAAGGGCCGGTGTTGGCCATCCATCAGCCAGAGTCGGTGCTGTTCCGCATGGATGACTGGAATCAGCGTCAACACGGCGGTTCGGGCTTGATACAGCGCATCCGCGATAGTCAAATTTCAACCGCCGTTGCCGAGCAGCAGACCCTGGCATTTCTGGCGCAGTGGCTAGAGCGAGGGCAGTCGCCCATATGCGGCAACAGCATTTGTCAGGATCGACGCTTCCTTGCCCGGCAAATGCCGGCTTTGGAGCGTTTTTTCCACTATCGCAATCTGGACGTAAGCACCATTAAGGAGTTGGCACGCCGCTGGGCGCCCAAGGTGCTGGACGGGTTACGCAAAACTTCCACGCATCTGGCGCTGGACGATATTCACGAGTCGATCAATGAGCTGAAACATTATCGGCAGCATTTCATTCGTATTGAGTCCTGACGTGAACCGAATCCCAGCTTGCGTTGATAGACAAACCCGTTAGGAGACAAGCAAAAACCCTGTGATATAGTCGGCCCATGCTCACTACAAGTACCCATGATGAGTTGCTGCCGGTGTCCTGGCGTTCGCGCCCGGGTGACTTCGTCAGCCTCATGACGTTGTACGAGAGCAATTACGTGCGTCTGCGCAATCTGGCACCGGTGCTGAGAGCCATGGAGGGAGCACATACCTCGGCCGTGACCGGCGACTGTCCATTGCTATTGCGGATCGAAGAGCGCGGTCCTTATACGACGACGCTAACGCTCACCTATATGTTCGAGACGGTAGCCGGGCAAATCGCCGATCCGGATCTACAGGTGCGCGTCTATCACGATGCCCGAATGGCCGAAGTGTTGAGTTGTGCGCGCTGGCATCGGCACGAGGTGTTGGCCTCGATCAAGTCGGAATTGTATTGTCAGTTGGGCGAGCGCTGGCTGCGCAATATCATGCTGAATAAGTGGCTGGATTACTGCGTTGAACGCGGCCACTGTTTTGTGCTGCCCAAGTAGCGGCAGCTCGGCCGGCTGTCATCATGGGAATTGCGGATCAATTCGACGGCCTGCGCAAACGAGTACAAGGCGGATCGAACCCTGCTGAAGACGAGCGGCTGCTGCAACTGTACTGGAACCGCGTCGAACTCAAGAAAGAGTTCTCGCGCTTGCAGGAAGACAATTACAGTCAGCTGCAACAGCTCAAAAAAAACGATGCGGCTCATACCCAGACGCGCGAGCGTTTGCAGAAACTCGAAGAATTTTTAGGCAATCCCGACAATGGCGCGACGGTGCTGGTGTACTACCAGTTACGCGCCTTGTGGTCGCAAGCAACCAAGCGACTGGCCGAGTTGAGCCGCGAATTGGCCGATCAACAAGCCGAACGCGAGCGTCGCTTGCAGGTCATAGAGTTCGATCAGAACCGGCAGCGTCGCTTGGCGGAGTTGGACAAAGTCATTCTCGATGCGCAGTCGCATGCCGATGCGCTGGATGCTCGAATCCTGTTGCTGGTGCGTAAGTTAGATAAGCTGCGCTGGTTCTGGCATTACGCCAAGCGGCGTGAGCTGAATGCCACGCTAATGCCGCTGCAAGTCGAACTGACGCAGGTAAATTCTGAACTGATGGCAGTGCAACAGCAGCGCAATGAGTTGAGTGGCGCTGCTATTGCCGAGTTCGCCGGTTTGTCGGTGGAAGGCAAACGTTTAGTGAATACGGCGACTTTAGCCTATGCGCAACAGTTGTTGGAGCGGCTGGGCAACGACGGCTTGGCGATGCTCGCCAAGGATGCCTCGTTCAAGCGCGTGATGGATGTGGACTACGGGTCCAGCGCCGAATGTCAGCAATGGCTGGCGCGATTACAGGCGGCGCTGAAGTCCATACACGAATCCCCGCGCGATTTGGCGCATTTGAAACAAGCAACGCAACGCGTGCGCGGCAACGCCTTTTATCGTAGCGATCACGACACCGTGCCAGTACCCGAGACCATCGGCACGGTGGTGGTTCGCTCGCGCGGCGCAGTACCACAACCCGGTCAGGCTGCGATGCAAGAGGAAATCAACGTGCTGCTGGACGACTACTGGGAGCTGTACTCCGTTTTGCAGCATTAGGGTCTGCGGCAGCGGACTGCGGTCGAATCAGCCATGAGTGTTATCATTCACGAATGCAAGCCGACTTCCAAAGACTAAAGCGACGGCCGTTCCTGGTGCCCCTGCTGATGCCGCTAGCGCTGCTAGCTGGGATGATTGCGGCTGCGGTTTGGTTGTTGGATGCCCGCAGCAGTACCGTGGTGATCTTGGTTCGTCATGCCGAGCTCGAGCAGCCGGAGGTAGCAAATGCTCAACTCAGCGTAGCGGGACTCGCGCGTGCGTCCGACCTGCAGCGCTTGCTGGCACACGCCAAGCCGGAACGTGGTGTCGACGCGGTGTATGTGTCAGCTGATGCCCCCGCACAGCAGACCGCGAAGCCACTCGCGGAAAGTATGGGGTTGGCCGTCAACGTCGTCTCGGCTGCCGATTGGGATGCACTGCCACGATTAATCATGCGCGACCATGGCGGGGAAGTGGCCGTGGTGGTTGGCAATCGCGCGGCGCTGTTGTCGATCCTGCAATACACCACGGCAGCGGCATTTAGCGTGGATGAAACCGACTTCGGCTCGGTGTTTGTGATTTCGCGATCGCGGCTTAGTAAGCCGACGGTGGTCAGGTTGCGCTACTGAGGTGAAGCTCGGACCGCTCGCTGCTTGCGCCCTAATATGTGAGTGATACACTTCGCGCCCACCCGTGTGGGGCCGTAGCTCAGCTGGGAGAGCGCCTCGTTCGCAATGAGGAGGTCAGGAGTTCGATCCTCCTCGGCTCCACCACTTCAAAGGCCAGCCCTGCGTGCTGGCCTTTGTTGTTTCGACGGTTGTTGTTTAAAGGATAGCCGCAAGA
>JANMSB010000439.1:0-1561 GCA_031388915.1 Pseudomonadota bacterium
GTTCTCGGCTTAAGGCACGCAGGGGCTTACCGCCGCCGCCCATGTCGTCGTTGATGAGAAAAAAATCCAGCACGATGAAGTTCTGTGCCGCATCCACTTGCGCGAGCACGGCATCGAAGATCTGTTGTTCGCTGACCCGCTTACCCTGGGGCGTTTGATAAGTCAGATCACTCAGAAAGTGCACTTCGCTTTCCGGCAACATCACCGGCGCGGTGCTGACATGCACACCCGGCGGCAACGGCTTGTGCGTTTGCCAGGCCATGGTCGCCAGCCACGCCAGCAGGGCGACAACCAAGATTGGCTTGATGATTTTTAATAACTTCATCCCTCTATTCTGCCTCTCCTGCCAACTCCGTGCAGATGCCTTGAGCATCACAGCGACTCCGACTAAGAACGGAAGCAGCACCTAGTCACCACCACACCCCCCTCCACCGCAACCCGCATCTCCATCGCCACCGTCTGACCCAAGGGCATCACCCCAGCCATCGGTTGAGCCATCAACCCCCGAATCACTGAAATCGCCCGCGCAGTACACCGTTCCCGCATCCGATCCGGCTTTATCATTAGATCGTCTCAACACTTGGCAATCCACTGCATACCGGAAACCATCCGTGATGCCTAGCTTGGTGTCGATAGCAAACAACAGCGGCAAACGGGTAGCTTTCCGTGGATTGATGTTCTCCTCCTTACAGACAAACCACCATACCCGACGCAGTCCCGCGTTACCTTGGCGATTGCTGCCCAATACGGCAGCCGGCGAGTGATGCAGAAATTGGCCAAACGCACCTTTGCAAAATGCTTCGTAGTGGCGCGTATACAAAATGAACTCATGCCATAAATCGTCTGCCACCTGCGAAGGCATGGAGACAAACTCCCGTCCGCTCTTTAGATATGCGAGGAAGAACTGTCGCAGCGCCTGCCCAACCAACTGACAATCTTTCAACGTCAACGATGGACGTTTCTGCCGTAGCTTGTCATACAAGTCTGGCGGCAAGGTAAAGCGCCGAATGTATTCCGCCCGAGCCGCAATGCGCCACCGTGACAGGAGCGTGCGCACCAGCAATGCCACAATCAATACGACTATCAGTAATAGGAAGAACTTCATTCTGACGAACCCATATCCATAAGTTGTGGTGAGAGCTCAACTCTGTGCAGCGTATTGACTGACGCTGGATCTTTCTTGCCAACCAGCCAAATAAGCCTCGGTCACCTGGCAATAGGCGCCTGGCAACAACTCACGTTCGCTACCGTATCGCGGCCATTTTCCACAGGCGCCGGGCGCCTAACGCGTAACAAATAGCCATTAGGCCACCAACGAGTGGTTTCTCAAGGAAGTAGCCATTGAACAGCGCTGCCACACTACACCGCGCAAATCCATCTGCCCAAGCGCTCTGCACTCAGCATCGACGTACGCCAAGTGAAGTCGAATACCTTTACCAACATATGATCTAGCCAGTTCGTCATTGAACTGATCAAAGTCGGCCATTACTCCACCACCAACTTATACCCCGCGCCCGGTGCGGTTTGCAGCAACTGCGGTACGGCCGGATCGACTTCGATT
>JANMSB010000443.1:0-2032 GCA_031388915.1 Pseudomonadota bacterium
CACCAACGGTAAGGTCGAACCATCGAATTGCCGCCCAATGAGCGCGCCTACGACCGCGCCGCCCGTGGTGCTGATAAAGCCCTGCCAGGAGGCGGCAATACCCGCAATCGAACCCATGGGCTCCATGGCCATGGAGCCGAAATTGGCTGCCATCAGGCCCACACAACCCAGCGTTACCGCCTGCAAGGCGACAAACATCGGCAAGCTGTCGCGACCCATCACGACGAGCGCCAGATGCACGCCGGTCACCGCGATAAACAGCAGCAAGCCAAAATGCGAAACCATGCGCATACCGATGCGCTCCACCACGCGTGAATTGATATATGAAGCAACACCCATCAGGGCTGCACATACGGCAAACATGGTCGGCATCAACTCGGCGCGCTGGAATACATTCGCAAAAATCTGCTGCACCATGCCGACGTAGGCGATGATTGAACCGAACATCACCGTCACCGCCAAGGTGTAACAAAGCGACATGCGATCGCCTAGCACCAGCTTCGTCGCCCGCACCATGTGATCGGTCGTGATCGTTAGCCGGTACTCGGGATGCAAGGTTTCCGGCAGCCGCAGCATGACCCACAGCCACACGATGCCGCCAAACACACTGAACACCACGAACAAATAGCGCCAGGGCGCCGCCAGCAGCACCAGTTGGCCGATACTGGGCGCGATGATGGGCACCATGATGAACAAGATAAACGTCAGCGACATCACCCGCGCCATCTGGCGGCCGGTGTAAAGATCGCGGATCACCGAGCGCGATACCACCGCGCTCGACGCGGCAACACCATGCACGAAGCGCCATGCCAACAACGCAGTGAAGTTATTCGCCAAGCCAACCAGCAGCGCCGCCACAACGTACGACGCCAAACCGACCAACAGCACCGGACGGCGGCCAAAACGATCCGCGAGCAACCCCCAAAACAATTGGCCGATGCCCATCCCAGCCACATAGGCGGTGACAATCCACTGCGCGCGATTCTCGTCGGTTAGTCCCAATGCCTGTGCGATGGTCGGCAAGGCCGGTAGCATCGCATCCACGGCAAGCGCCTGACACGACTGCATTGCTGCGACCAGCAAGAGGAATTCGCGAAACCCAATGGCCTTTGGTGTGGGTGTTGACACAGTTTGCATTCGTTGCTTGCTTACCAGGGACTGCCGGAGATGATCCGCACAGTCTCGCATATCCGGTTGTAAGGCAGGTTATAGGCGCCAAATAAGCCAATAGCGGGGCTTCGGTCCGGACAGCAAGTTGGCGGGTCAGGTGCAAGCCCAGTTCAACGACAAATTTTCTGCAATTGCTCAAGTCGTGTCTCAGCATCAATACGCGATCACCCGCGACCTCGACATTCGCGCCATAGGTATCGTGCTGCCGACGATAAGGCCATTGCCTACTTGAACAAGAGCGACGTGGATGGCGCTGTGAAGACGGTATTTACCATCGGCCAAGGTGGGCCTGTCGGTCGGACCTGGGCTGGTTGCCTCGACAACGAGGCAAGCCATTGAGCTACGCTCAATACCTCTGCCGCTCACAACACTACTGACCGGCGGTGACTAGTTGCAGTCTTTGCCCCTCATCGAAGATGACTTCTTGCTCGGGCCAGCGTACGGCTGCCAGGCGGGTTCCCCAATGATCGCGCTTACCCAACTCGCGTTCCCTGTGGCGACCACCGACGGAGAAATCGACGCAGTACACATTGCGGCGTGCACCTGCCCACTCTTGGGGTGCATATTCGGCAAACAAATCCATCTCGCCCTTGCCAAACATCTGGCGCGTGCCGTTGTGATACCAACGCCAGTAATGACCAATAATCACCGGCACCGCTTCGGCATAGTCATGCCACCAAGGCACACGCTCCACCATGCGCCACTTGCCTCCGGTAAAAAACGGCTTGGCAGTGCGTTGCTCGACGCCAGAGGTCAGCACGCGCACCGGATTGTTCATTTGATAGGTTTCGTCATACAGCCCGAGTGCAGGCAGCAACGGCATGGAGGCATTGGCATCCAGTAATAATTCGCCATAGCGACG
>JANMSB010000450.1:0-11209 GCA_031388915.1 Pseudomonadota bacterium
GTGGTGCAAAAACGACGTCATTATGACGCGAAATAATTTCTTATGGCAGTACCTCTGCTGCTGTCGTTAAAACGCAGCCGTGCTGACGCAGGTCACAAATGCAGCATCCATGCCAGTGGCGCCCGACGTGGGAATTGCTAAGGCGGGAGGGTGAGAGGGTGAGGCCAGAGCGATGGATTGCACCACAGTGAGGCATAAACGAACCCCCCACAGCACAATTCAGGGGCGAAATTCAGCTTGCCCCGGCAAGGACAATGCCGCCACCCACAACCCAAAGACGGCCAGAAAGCCACTTACCCTGCGTGCACCCGTCATGGGAAATTAAACCTCACCTGAGCCTGCCGCTGAGCTCTATGGATTCATTGCTCCGATGGCGACGCAACAGCCTCAAGGCGCCGGAATCCGTTCAGTTGGAGGCGCGACCAACACCACCGCACTAACAAATTTAAAGCTGATTCGCACTCAAATCCCGGCAGCGACTGCCGATGAAGGGAAAGTCACCCGATACGACACAAGATATAGGATCGCGGCTGTGAATTTGATCATCGGTATTGCAGTGGTTTTAGGCTGCGTCCTGGGCGGCTTTGCCGCGCACGGCGGCAATATCATGGCGCTATGGCAACCCTCGGAAGTGGTCATTATTGGGGGCGCGGCACTGGGCGCCTTCATTATTGCGAATGGCTTAGGCATGGCGAAAAAGGCCGGCGGCGCCTTCGGTGGCATCATGAAAGGCGCCAAGTATTCCAAAGCTGACTACTTGGATTTGTTTGGCTTGATGTACGACCTATTCAACATTGCGCGTAAGGATGGCGTACTGGGACTGGAACGCGAAATCGAGGACCCCGCCAAAAGCGCCGTGTTCGGCAAACACGAACAGGTGATGAAGGATCACCATGCGGTTGAATTCATCCAAGACTATCTGCGCATGATGGTTAGCGGCGAAATGAATCCTTTCCAGCTTGAAAACCTGATGGACATCGAATTACAGACCCATCATCACGAAGGCGAATCAGTCGCCAAAGCCATCAACCAGGTTTCTGATGCCCTGCCCGGCTTCGGCATTGTTGCCGCCGTACTAGGCATCGTGAACACCATGGGCGCCTTGGGCGGTCCGGTGAGCGAAATCGGCCACAAGGTAGCCGCAGCACTGGTGGGTACCTTCTTAGGTATTTTGCTGGCCTATGGATTTATCGGCCCGATGGCCACGGCAATGGAACGCAAGGTGGCTGAGGAAGGCAGCTTCTTCAGTGTCATCAAGACCTGCATCATCGCCATGGTGCAAGGTTATGCACCGCAAGTGGCTATCGAGTTTGGCCGCAAGGTGACGCCCACCGAGTTCCGTCCGAGCTTCAAGGAACTGGAAGACCACGTCAAAGGCAAGAAGAAGGCGTAGGTCTAAGAAATGGAAGACGCGCCACAGCCGATAGTTATAAAGCGCATTGTTGCCGGCCACGGTCACCATGGCGGCGGCTGGAAAGTAGCGTTCGCCGACTTCGCAACCGCGATGATGGCGTTCTTTCTGCTGATGTGGCTGATGGGCAGCACCTCCGCCGAACAAAAAGGCGGCATATCGCAATACTTCAAAAACCCGTCGGTGGCACAGGGCGTCAGCCCCTCTCCGTCACCCTCGGCCGTGCAAGGCCCAGGCGGACCCAGTTCCGCCATGATCGATTTGGGCGGCTCCACCGAGCAATACAAGAATCCAGCGCCAGTCGAAGTGGAAGACGAGGAAGATCCCACCAAGCAAGTCAACAAAGAAGCCGAGGCCGCTGCCGCAGTGGTAGAGCAAGCGGAGTCCGAGCGACTGGAAACGCTGAAAGAAAACCTAACCAAAGCCATTGACGAGGAAGGGTCGCTTAAGCCGTTCAAAGACCAAATCATGTTGGACTTAACGCCCGAAGGGTTGCGCATTCAAATCGTCGACAAAGAAAGCCGTTCGATGTTCGATTTGGGCGGCGCCACCCTTAAAGACTATAGCTTGGCGATACTGCTGCAGCTGGCCAAGGCCATCCAGAAAGTACCCAACCGCGTCAGCATTAGCGGCCACACCGACCAGTCGAAGTATTTCCGACAAAACTACGGCAACTGGGAATTGTCCACCGACCGCGCTAATGCGGCGCGACGCGCCTTGCTGGCAGGCGGGTTGCCCGAAGATAAAATCGGGCGGGTGGTTGGCTTAGCGTCCACTGCGCTGCTGGATCCAAGTAACCCGCAAAACTCGATCAATAGGCGCATCTCGATCGTGGTGATGAACGCGCGCACCGAACAAGCCATTAAGCAAGAAAGTGCAGCCTTGTTCAGCTTACAAGATGGCGATAAAAAACCGGCAGGCAGCGTAGCCACCACCCGAGACTCACCACCCAGCCCGACAGTAGTGAAGGCAACGCCAATCGTTACGCCTATCGCTTTGCCCGCCGTCGGTCCCAAAGCCGCTCATTAGAAGAAGTTGAAGTTAGAGAGATGGTGCGCCCGGCCAGATTCGAACTGGCGACCTTCGGCTTCGGAGGCCGACACTCTATCCAACTGAGCTACGGGCGCGTAGCGGGGCGCGCAGTGTAATCATTTTGCCGCAATTCTGCGCGCGCGGCCGAGCGCACGCCGTCTCGAGTAACAATTTAGCGGCGCCAATTGTCCTAATTGAAGCGTCGACAGCGCATGCGGGAGTTTCGGCGTGACGCGAGCACAGCTATACTCGCGCGCTGTTTCAGCGTGTCATTTCGGAGTCGGTGTGAGCGGACCTTCCCACGATAAGCATTTTTTCGACACCTTTATGTTGGTGCTCGGCATCCTGGTGGCAATTGCCTTTGGCCTGTACTTCGGCGCCAGCGCCATCTCGTCCCGCACTCAGGAAGTGGAGGTGTTAGCCGATCCGCTGCTGCAAGCCAGCGTTACCGAACGCATCGCGCCGGTGGGTAAGGTGGCAATTTCCGGTGAAGACAACTCTGCGGTGGAGGAAAAAGTCGCAGCAGCCGTAGCGTTGAAAGAAGTACCAGGTGAAGAGGTGTACAGCACCACCTGTGTGGCCTGCCATGGTTCCGGTGTGGCCGGCGCCCCCAAGCTTGGCGACAAAGCCGCCTGGGCGCCACGCATTGCACAGGGCAACGACACACTGCACAAGCACTCTGTTACAGGCTTTACCGGCAAAGCGGGCGTCATGCCTGCCAAGGGTGGCATGACCAGCGTTACCGACGCTTCGATCATCGCCGCAGTGGACTACATGGTCAGCAAGTCCAAGTAAACTCCCAAGCTAACCCGGGCAAGTCAGTATTGAAAGAAAGCCCGGCCGCGTTAGCGGCTGGGCTTTCTTTTGGCTCTAAGAACCTGTTCTAAGCCAGTCTGCCTCGGTCCAGTTGCCGCAAAGCAATGGCTTCGCTGACATGCGCGACACCCAGCATCTCAACACCCTGCAAATCGGCAATGCTGCGCGCCACCTTGAGAATACGATGATAAGCCCGGGCAGATAAGGCGAACTTCTGCATGGCACGCATCAGCAATGTCTGGGCGGCTGCCTCCGGCACACACCAGCGCTCCACTTCAGCAGCCGACAGGCGTGCATTGCACTTGCCCTGGCGCTGCCATTGCACAGTTCGGGCGCGCAGCACGCGCGTGGCAACTTGCTGGCTGGTTTCGGCGCTGGTCTCTTGCCCCTGTAGCACCTCGGCTTTCACGCGCGGCACCTCCACGTGCATATCGAGGCGATCCAGTAGCGGGCCGGAGATCCGTAGTCGATACCGCTGGATTTGTTCGGCGCTGCAACGGCATTTACCCGCCGTATCCCCCAGATAACCGCAGGGACAGGGATTCATGGCGGCAATTAATTGAAAACTGGCCGGGAATTCCGCCTGACGCGCAGCGCGTGAAATGGTAATCGCCCCGCTCTCCAGCGGCTCACGCAACACCTCAAGCACGCGCCGATCGAACTCCGGTAGCTCATCCAGAAACAACACGCCGTTATGCGCCAGAGAGATTTCGCCCGGACGGGGCTGCGAACCGCCGCCCACTAAGGCGACCGCCGACGCTGTGTGGTGCGGCGCCCGAAACGGACGTACGCGCCATTGCCCCAAATCGATACCGCGTCCAGTGAGCGAGCGGACCGCCGCCGTTTGCAACGCTTCGGTATCGTTGAGCGGCGGCAAAATACCGGGCAGCCGCTGCGCCAGCATACTTTTCCCGGTGCCGGGTGGCCCCAGAAATAAGATGCTGTGCTCACCGGCCGCAGCGATTTCCAGCGCACGCTTCGCCTGCGGTTGACCACGCACTTCGCTTAAATCGAGAGTTTGCGCCAGCACGACCGCCTCCGTCAGCGGTGTCTCAAACGGCAAATTTTGTGCGCCCGTTAAATGTGCGCAGACCTGCAACAGGTGTGTGGCCGCAATCGCTCGGCAACCGGCGATCAGTCGCGTTTCGGTATTGTTGGCAGTCGGCACCATCACCCAATGCCCAACGTGAGTCGCCGCCAATGCTGCTACCAGCGCACCGCTGATGGGGCGCAGCTCGCCACTCAACGACAGCTCGCCGTAAAACTCGCCATTTGCCAGTGTTGGGGCCAATGTCGGCGCGGCCAATTGACCGGAGGCGACTAAAATGCCGATGGCAATGGGCAAGTCGAAACGGCCACCTTCCTTGGGAATATCAGCGGGCGCCAGGTTGACGGTAATTCGCCCCGGCGGCAGCTCGAAATTGCAGTTCACGATGGCCGCGCGTACCCGGTCCTTGCTTTCTTTCACGACGGCTTCGGGCAACCCCACGATGGTAAACGACGGCAGGCCGCTGCCGATGTCCACTTCCACACTCACTTGCGGCGCCTCCATGCCGAAGGGCGCACGACTGAGAACGGTTGCAATAGTCATATCGACTTCCTTGTCTGGAGTACGGGCTTATGGGGTTTTTTGTTCGAGTTGCGCCAACCGTTGCTCAAGCGCGGCCAATTTTTCACGGGTGCGTTTCAGCACACCGGTTTGCACGTCGAATTCGCTGCGCGTCACCAAGTCCATGCGCGCCAATACCGATTGCAATACCGCTTTGAAATTCTGTTCGGCATCCCGTCGCAGCGCACCCAAGCTCTCCGGAAGCGAAGCGGATAATTTATGAGCCAGCTCCGTTACCTTTTCGTCGAGCGCGCGCGCGTCCATTGAAGTTCTCCGGCATTAATATGAAACACAGGTGGACTGTACGGAGCCCTCGCGCACCACTCAAGCCCTACTAGCAGAATGCCCTCGTCCGTACTAGTTGCGCCACAGTGAGGCGATCAATTCAGCAGAGCACCCGTGCTATCCTTGTGCTTGCACCATATCAAGACACGGAAAATCTTGTTGCGCCCTAGCATTGGGCAAAAATACGACTTGAACTCATTTCGCCCCATGGATTTTGCGGCTCGCGCGCCGCAATTCACGTGGCACAGAAGATGCAATTGCTCCGACGTAGCGCTCAACCCCAAGTGGGGGCTAGAGCCTAGACCGCAAGTTTGTTACCAAGAAGGGAGTGCGCCTACGATGAAGCTGATCACCGCCATCATCAAGCCATTCAAGCTCGATGACGTTCGCCAAGCCGTGGCGGACATCGGCGTGCAAGGCATTACCGTTACCGAGGTACAGGGATTTGGCCGTCAACGCGGCCACACGGAACTGTACCGGGGCGCGGAGTATCGGGTGGATTTCCTGCCTAAAACCAAGATCGAGCTCGCCGTAGACGACTCGATTACGGAGCAGGTAGTGGAAGCCATTACGAACGTCGCGCGCACAGGAAAGATTGGCGACGGCAAAGTGTTCGTTATCGACCTCCCACAAGCGGTGCGCATTCGCACGGGTGAGGCGGGTATCGACGCTGTCTGACGTCTAGGACTGTGATCTTTAGAAAATTGATCTTGAGCAATAAGTAATTTTTTGAAACGACAGGCGATTGGCAAGCAGTTTTGCAGCAAATACTCATCCCGCAGGAGAACGACAGTGAATAAACCTCTGGCACTTAAAAGGGTGCTAACTCCCTTGTGGAGCGCCGCACTCATCGCCTTGGCGATGCTGGGCACCGACTTGGCTTTCGCCCAAGAAACACCTCCACCTGATGCCGCCGTAATGGCGGCGCCTGCCGCTGAAGCTGTGCCCGAGGCAGCCGCCGAGGCCGCTCCCGCTGAAGAAGCAGCCGCTCCGGCAGCCCCCACCTTCGACAAGGGCGATATTTCCTGGATGATGACCAGCACCCTGCTGGTGTTGATGATGGCCATCCCCGGCCTAGCCTTGTTTTATGGGGGTATGGCGCGTTCCAAGAACATCCTATCGCTGGCCATGCAAGTCACTGTGACGTTCTGCCTGATCAGTGTGCTATGGGCAGTCTACGGTTACAGCGTGGCGTTCACAGAAGGCAATGCGTTCTTCGGTGGCTTCGACAAGCTGTTCTTGAAGGGTTTACTGGATGACGGCGGCAACGTCGTCGCCGCAGCAACCTTTAGCAAGAAGGTGTACGTACCGGAATACATCTTCGCGACCTTCCAGATGACCTTTGCCGCCATCACGCCCTGCCTGATCGTCGGTGCGTTCGCCGAACGTATGAAGTTCTCGGCCGTGCTGTTGTTCATGGTGCTGTGGTTCACCTTCTCCTACCTGCCTATCGCGCACATGGTTTGGTACTGGGCCGGCCCAGATGCTTATAGCAGCGCCGAAGCGGGTGCTGCCGCAGATGCCACTACCGGCTTCCTGTTTGGCAAGTTCGCCCTCGACTTCGCCGGCGGCACCGTGGTTCACATCAATGCCGGTATTGCCGGCTTGGTCGGCTGCATCATGCTCGGCAAGCGCAAGGGTTACGGCACGCAATCCATGGCGCCGCACAATGTACCGTTCGTCATGATCGGCGCCGGCTTGCTGTGGGTGGGTTGGTTCGGCTTCAACGTCGGCTCCAATCTGGAAGCCAACGGTTTTGCCACCCAAGTGTTCATCAACACCTTCCTCGCCACCGCTGCCGCAGTCTGCGCCTGGATCTTTGCTGAATGGATCATGCGTGGCACACCTACCATGCTGGGTGCAGCCTCTGGCGCGGTAGCCGGCTTGGTTGCCATCACCCCAGCGTGCGGCTGGGTGGGCCCGATGGGTAGCATCGTCATCGGCCTGCTAGCGGGTGTGGTCTGCTTGCTGGCAGTCAGCAAACTCAAGAGCGCCTTGGGTTACGACGACTCCTTGGACGTGTTCGGCGTGCATTGCGTCGGCGGTATCTTGGGTGCCCTGTTGACCGGCGTGTTTAATGACCCCGCCCTGGGCGGCACCGGTATCTTCGACTATGTTGCGGAAACCTGGGGTTATCGTGGTATGGGTCCGCAGTTGATTTCACAGGCCACCGGCGTGGTTGTAACCCTGGTGTGGTCAGGTGTGGTCGCGGCGATTTCCTACTTCATCGTCGACAAGATTGTTGGCCTGCGCGTCACGGAAGAAGTCGAAAGCGAGGGCCTCGACACCACTGAACACGGTGAAACGGCCTATCACCTGTAAGCGTTGGTTTTCTCACGGATTGATGGCTGCTAGCAGCCAAAACGGGCACCGCAAGGTGCCCGTTTTCTTTTGTGGCGCTTGGTCCGAGTTTGTGAAGCCCATCAATGCAGTTACCGCAAGGTTTGCCAGAATTGCCGCCGGGATATTTTTTGTGACAGAGTTCACCCGCCAGGGTCGCCGACCCAACCCGCCCGCCTGTGTTCTGTCGACGGTTGCATTGGAGATTCTCATGCCACGCTTTCTAGCTGCCCTCGCCTTGAGCCTTGTTGTCGTTTCGGCCAGCCAGGCCGACGTGTACCGGTTCGTCGACAAGAAAGGGCAGGTGCAATACACCGACCGTCCCGAAACTCTCCCGGCCGAACTATTGGCCAAGATAAAATCCCAGCGCACCGACAATTCGGCCCTGGCCGACCGCGTCGCCACCGATCTAAGGGAACGCGATGCCGCCGCGAAAGCGAAGGAAGCCACCGACAAGGCTGCGGCGGAGAAAGCGAAAGCCGACCAAGTCACCGCAGCGGACAAAGCCAATCGCTGTACACAGGCGCGCAACAAATACGCCGGCCTCACCACCACCGGGCGGGTATTTTCGGTGGATGACAAAGGCGAGCGGGTTTACATGGACGACGCACAACTCGACACAGCCCGCGCCAACGCTAAAGAGCAGATGGACACCTGGTGTAACTAAGCCCGCTGCGCAAGCTACACTCCGTGGCGGCCCGTACCAAAGGCCGCCATTATTTTTTTGAGCACAATGAAAACAGGCTTTATCGGACTCGGCGCCATGGGCTTAGGCATGGCGCGCAACCTGCACCAGCACGGGTTATTAACCGCTGTCTGGAACCGTAGCGCCGATAAAGCACAGAAGCTGTCCCAGGAACTGGGTTGCCATGCAGCCGATTCTCTGCCCGAGCTGGCTGCATGCTGTGAGGCGCTAGTAACCTGCGTATCGGCCGACCAGGACTTGCTACAGGTTATCGAACAGCTAAAACCCAGTTTGCAGCCCGGCACACTGATTGTTGATTGCTCAACCGTCAGCGCCACCACCGCCCACCACTGCGCGACCATACTGCAATCACTCAACTGCGCTTTTCTCGACGCGCCTGTCAGTGGCGGCGTTGAAGGTGCACGGCTGGGCACCTTGGCCATCATGGTTGGCGGCGCTATAGAGGCTTTCGAGCGGGCGCAACCCATCCTCAACGCCATGGGCAAGACCATCACGCATTTCGGCGCCAGCGGCAGCGGTCAAGCCGCCAAAGCCACTAACCAGATTCTCTGTGCTGGGAACATTCAAGCCGCCGCCGAGGCCATGGCCTTCGCCAAGGCCGAGGGCCTACCACTGGACAAAGTCATCGACACCTTGAGCAAGGGCGCGGGCGCGAGCTGGTATTTCACGCAGCGCGCGCCCAACATGATGAACGACAGTTACGCGGGCGGTTTTCGCGTGCGGCTGCACGAAAAGGATCTGAAGATCTGCCGTGAGATGGCGCAGCAACACGGTGCGCAACTGCCCTTGATCGAGATGACGCTGATTCAGTATCGACGCCTGATCGAACAAGGACATGGCGATGAAGATATCTCGAGCTTGTTTCGTCTGAAGACCGCCTTGTTCAACGAATGAACAAAATCAGCGCGCCAACCCCGCGTCGTCACGGCAATTTCCATCTGCCGGATTTCTGTGCTGGCAACACTACGCTTGCGGTCGTGCTGATCGTCGAATTGGTGGCGTTGATCCTGACCACGGCGCGCCAGCCGTTTCACAACAACTTCTGGGTGGATCTCGCCACCACGTCATTGTTCTTGCTGTGGCAAGGCTTGATCAGCGCCGCAGTACTCTGCCGCGCCCGCCCGCACTTGATGCAGCTCGCTGCGCATCGCGCCTATGCGCTGTCGCTATCGCTGATGGTCGTGGCGGCACTCATTGTTGCCGAAGCGGTGTACCAACTGGGCAACCGCTTTGGCCTGGGCCTGAGCGCGCTTTCGGATGTCTTCCCGAACAGCCACGCGCAATTCCTGCTACGTACCTTCGCCATTACCTTCATCGTTAGCAGCCTGGCGCTACGGTATTTTCACGTCTCTACAGAATGGCGTCACAGCGTGGAACTGGAAGCACAGGCGCGCATCCGTGCCTTGCAGGCGCGCATCCGGCCGCACTTTCTGTTTAATAGCATGAACACCATTGCATCATTGACGCGCTCCGATCCGGAACGTGCCGAAGAAGCGGTGGAGGACTTGGCCGACTTGTTTCGCGCTAACTTAAGCGAGGCACGCAGCTGGATTCCACTCAAGGAAGAATTGGAGATCGCGCGCATCTATCAGCGCATTGAGCAACTGCGGCTGGGTGAACGGCTCAAAGTGAAATGGGACATTGCCGACCTGCCTATGCGCACCTTGGTGCCCAGCCTGCTGGTACAGCCACTGCTGGAAAATGCGGTGTATCACGGCATCGAGCCCTTGCCCGAAGGCGGCAGTATTGTCATCTCCGGGAGCTTCGATGGCGAACGCATTGAGTTATCGGTGAGCAACCCCACGCCCGCCAACGACGCGATCTTGAAACGCAACGGTCACGGCATTGCACTGGATAACATTCAACAACGCCTGGAACTGGCATGGCCGGGCAAGGCAACGGTGACGCTGCAACAAGAGCCCGGTTTGTATCGCGTAGTGCTGCACTTTCCCTATCAAGAACGCAATGAGTCCTGAACCATGCGCGTATTAGTTGTCGACGACGAAGCTCCGGCACGCGAACGTCTTAAACGCTTGCTGACCGAGATCGACGACTGCGAACTCAGCGGCGAAGCCAGCAATGGCGAAGAAGCCTTGCGATTGTGCCAGCAGCAACAGCCCGACGTATTGCTATTGGATGTGCGCATGCCCGGCTTGTCTGGCATCGATGTCGCGCAACACTTGAACGCATTGGAGGAACCACCGGCAGTGATCTTCACCACGGCCTACGACGAATACGCACTGGATGCCTTTGAGGCCGAAGCCATTGGTTATTTATTAAAACCAGTGCGCAAGGAAAAACTGGCGCGCGCCCTGCGCCATGCCGCGCGCATTTCCAGCAGTCGCATTCAACAACTGAAGCAGAAGACGCAAACCGACACCCGCCGCGAACATATCTGCGCGCGTCTCGGTGAACAACTAAGACTCATCCCGGTGAGCGAAATTCGTTACTTCATCGCCGAACAAAAGTACGTCACGGTGCACCACAGCAAGGGCGCCGATCTCATTGACGAATCGCTGAAGGAGCTCAGCGTCGAGTTCGATGATGACTTCGTGCGCATTCATCGCAACGCGCTGGTCGCTGAGCGCGCCATCGCGGGCATCGAGCGCGATGCCGAAGGTCAGAACAAGGTGCAGTTGCGCGACAGCACCGTCACGCTACAGATCAGCCGGCGACACAGCACTGCGGTACTGCGCCGCCTGCAGGGCAAGTCCGATGCTGATTAAAACCCATCTCAGCATGTAGCGAGCGAAGGCAGGTCGCGTTCGAGGAAAGCCTGGACTACGACTTTGTGGGAATACCCGGGGTTCGCTGGCTCGGCACCATTCTGAACGGATCTAGATCGGGAACCGATAAGCCAATGCGCATTCGAGCCCAGGGGGGAAGTTATGAATCGGTCTGTCGCTTGGTCGAGGCCGACGTTGGTATCTGCGTGATGCAGGAATCTTCAGCCAATCGAAATGCCCGTCATATGGCGCTTAAAGTTATTCATCTCAGCGACGATTGGGCA
>JANMSB010000169.1:0-3340 GCA_031388915.1 Pseudomonadota bacterium
CTGAGCAATCGTGCACAACGCTCCGACACAGATGCGAGCGCGAGCAGCGGTACACTGCAATTGCATGCCGACAACATCGAGATAGGCGAGGGCACACAACGCATTACCGGCTTTGCCAATGTGACGATGAGGGCTGACACGCAGTTGCGTGGTGAGCAACACGGCGGCGTGAATGTCGTGGGCGGTTTGACGCTGACCACGCCGGCATTGTTGGCTGCTACCGGCGCAAGCACTAATTTCACCGCCAGTGGCGATCTGAGTATGACTGCGCTCAGTGCAACGGCTGCAGCACAGGATAGCCAACTGGGCGGTACGTTAAGCTTGACCGGTGCGGCAGTGACCCTTGCCAGTCGCGTTGAAGCTGCGGCAGGTAAAGTTGTCGTCACAGCCAATAGCGGTAATGTCACGTTGGCCAATGGCGCAGTCATTGATGTGGCCGGGCGCGCGCGCGACTTCGACGGCACCGTGGTGGCAGCGCCTGCCGGTGAAATCAATCTGGTATCTTCGCAGGCGAATGTGGTTTCGCAAAGCGGCAGCATGATCAACGTGGCGGCGGCTGCCGATGGCAAGGCGGGGAAACTCACTGTTGCTGCCACTCACGGCGCGGTGACATTGAATGGTCAGCTACAGGCCGGTGCAACCACTGCGGCTGACAGCGGTAGCGTCGCTATAGATGCGAGCAATGTCGGCAATCTATCGACACTGACCAGCGCCTTGAATGCCGGCGGCTTTAATGCCGAACGCAGCATTCGTCAGCGTGGCGCAGGCGATCTGGTGCTGGCCTCCGGCAGCACCGCCACTGCACAGCGGCTGCAACTCACCGCTGATCAAGGCAGCATTGTTGTCAACGGCGTGATTGACGCGCGCGGTCAGGACGGTGGCAAGGTGGTATTGTCGGCTGCGGATAACGTCACGATCAACGGATCGGTGCTGGCATCGGCCAACACGGCGACCGGCGAGGGTGGTGAGTTGAATCTGCGTGCCGGCGACGGCGCGGTGCGAATCAATAGCGGCGCCAATGTTGATCTGAGCGCCGGCGCCAGCAATGTCACCGATGGCGGAAAATTGAATCTGCGCGTTGCGCGTGTGATTGCGGGTACCGAGCTTGCTACTACACTTACGGATGCTGATGCGAGCAATGATGCGGTGGTACTCGCTGGCAATCTGACAGGCGTAGCGAAAACAATGCTGGAAGCCTATAAGCGTTATCAACACGACGCGCCAATCAGCACCAATTGGGTCTCGACCAGCAGTGCGTGGTACACAGACGCAGCTGCATTTATTACTGCACATGGCAATACCATCACGTCGGCACTGGGTCGGTCGGGCGATACCACGTTCCGATTACTGCCCGGTGTCGAGGTTCAGTCTGACGGCGACTTATCTGTGGATGCTGACTGGAATTTGTACGCCTGGAATTTTGATGGCGCCCCCGGCGTGCTAACACTACGCGCTGTAGGTGATCTGACGTTTAATCGTTCCCTCTCCGATGGCTTCAATGGTGTTACCGGTACGACGGCTACTGCAACTGCATTTAACTTGTCTTCCACACTGCGTGATTCATGGTCCTATCGACTGGTAGCAGGTGCGGACGCCGGCAGCGCGGACGTGATGGCCGTAGGCAATCTGACCGATGCCGACTTCACGATTGCCAACGGTGCGTTACCGACTACTGCCACCGGCTCCGGCACCTATCGTATGGTGCGTACCGGCAATGGCTCGATAGATGTCGCAACATCCGGGGATTTCATTCTTGGTAATCAAGCTTCGATGCTGTACACGGCTGGTGTGGCGAGTACCGCCACCAACTTCACGCCAGGCTCTGCTACTACGGGGCTAGGCGGACGAATCTATCCAATTGATGGTGGTGACATCAGCATCAGTGCCAAGGGGAATATTGAAGGTGCTCAGTCTAATCAATTGGTCACGGATTGGTTGTGGCGAGTAGGTGCGTCTCCCATTACCAGTCCGACCGGCCCCGCCACAGCATGGACTGTAAATTTTGCACGCTTTATGCAGAACGTCGGTGCACTAGGGGGCGGCAATGTTGATATTTCCGCTGGTAGTGACATTCGTAATTTCTCGGCTTCAATCCCATCCATTGGTCAGCAAGTCGGAAGCGTGACTGCGGCTGGTAGCGTTGTTCGTGTTGTAGCTGGCGGTGATCTTTCCGTGCATGCGGGGGGTAGTGTCGAAGGCGGCAGTTACTACGTTGGCTTGGGTATGGGCGTTCTTGAAGCCGGAAACGATATCACCGCGGCTGCTGGCGGAGATGCAGCCCTCAATCCGGTGCTCGCCTTGGGCGACGCGCAGTGGCAACTAGCTGCACGCGGCAACGCGGCAATTGAAGCGGTTGTTAATCCAACATTGCTGCCGCAGGGTAAAGGACAATCTCAAACTGCAAGTAAATCGATGTTCGCGACTTATTCTGACGCCAGCGAAGTAGTCATCTCGGCCACCGCCGGAAACGTAGCAATTACCAATAGGGCCGACGCAATAAAAGGAGTTATCGGCAGTGTTACGTGGGATGACCAAAATGTGCTAGGTGTCTATGTACCCAGCTTGTCGCTTCAGTCTTTTGCAGGTGATGTGAGTTTGGCCGGAAATTCCGTTCTGTATCCTGCTGCCAATGCCAAAGTGCAGTTGCTGGCCGAAAACAATATTGTGCCAGGGAACCGACAGGCCAATTTCATCTTTGCAATATCTGATGCCGATAAAGGTCTGTTACCGACGATACAAAGGCCATATCAGAATGCCGAGGGCAACAATGTCGCCACATTCTTGCAGCTGCTAACTTCTAGTCATGCGGCCACGCCGGTACATTCGGATGATGGCAGTGTTGCTCACCTGGTTGCGCGTAGTGGCGATGTAAACATGACTCCGGAATTCGCCGTAGGTACATCGGACGCATCGGCAATAACATTCTCGATGCCAACACGCGTTGTGGCTGGCGGCGACATCATCGATCTGCCGCTGGCCATTCAAAATAACAAGGCTGGCGACGTGAGCAGCATCGAAGCGGGCGGTGATATCTACTACACAGTATCGCGCAACGAGAATGGCGTCATTCTCCAGAACAGTCGTGCAATTAGCGTCGATGGTCCCGGTGCGTTGCTAGTGACGGCGGGCGGCACTGTCGATCTGCAGACCTCCAGCGGCATCAGCTCAAACGGCAATTTGATCAACATCAATCTGCCTGAAGACGGCGCGAGCATCAACGTGCTGGCGGGGTTGAATGGCCAGACGCCGAACTATTCGGCGTTCGAGCAACAGTACCTGGTGGATATCGATACCTATGCAACCGACCTGGATGCATACGTGAGGAAAATGACTGGGGTGG
>JANMSB010000474.1:0-3804 GCA_031388915.1 Pseudomonadota bacterium
CCTGTATTTGTTTCTCCCGTCGAAACGCATCTTCAATTCGCGCACATTCCTCGCAGAACGCCAGCTCAACTGGTAGCCGTTCGTTTGTGTAGTTCGCACCCTCGCCATGCTGGTGTTCCCAGAGGCGACGTTCCATGTCCCATGTGCTGCCGGTATAAAACGATCCATCGTTGCATTTGAGAATATAGACGTAAGGCATAGTTCGTCCTTGATTGCCGTATTGATTGAATTCTTGTTTTGCACCTCGACTCCGCTCGGTGACCGGATCAGATAATCCGGTCACCGAGCGGAGTCGAGGTGTTGAAGTCACTCCACGCTAACCGCAATCCCCGCAATCTTCGCCTTCCACTTGGCTGGTCCCGTGGTATGCACTGACTCACCCTTGGCATCCACGGCCACGGTCACTGGCATGTCTTTCACATCGAACTCGTATACCGCTTCCATGCCTAAATCAGGGAAGGCTACGACTCGACTACTACGAATGGCTTTGGAAACCAGATAAGCCGATCCACCCACGGCCATCAAGTACGCGGCTTTGTGTTGCTTGATGACTTCAATGGCTTCATCGCCACGCTCGGACTTGCCTACCATGGCGATCAAGCCGGCTTTACCCAGCATGGTTTCGGTGAATTTATCCATACGGGTCGCAGTCGTGGGGCCAGCGGGGCCAACCACTTCATTGCCTACAGGATCGACGGGGCCGACGTAGTAGATGACGCGGTTGGTGAAATCCAGGCCTTCGGGCAGAGGCTTGCCGGCTTCCAGTAAATCGCAAATGCGTTTGTGCGCGGCATCGCGGCCGGTGAGCATTTTGCCGTTGAGCAGGATGCGTTCGCCCGGCTTCCAGGTGGCGACCTGCGCCTTGGTGAGCGTGTTTAGATCCACGCGCCGCGCATCTGGTGTGGCTTCATACGTCAGCTTGGGCCACACATTCATATCGGGCGGATCAAGCGTAGCCGGACCTGAACCATCCAGCACGAAGTGCGCATGACGTGTGGCAGCGCAGTTGGGAATGATAGCCACGGGCAGCGATGCGGCATGAGTGGGGTAGTCGACAATCTTTACATCCAGCACCGTAGTGAGACCGCCAAGACCTTGCGCCCCCACGCCCAGTGCATTGACGCGATCCATAATTTCCAAGCGTAGTTTTTCAATGTCGTTCTGCGGGCCGCGTGCGCGGACGTCGGCGATGTCGATGTGTTGCAGTAGCGACTCCTTGGCCATGACCATCGCTTTCTCGGCGGTGCCGCCGATGCCAATGCCCAGCACGCCAGGCGGACACCAACCGGCGCCCATTTCCGGAATCATCTCGCACACGAAATCGACAATCGAGTCGGAGGGATTGAGCATGCCGAGTTTGGATTTGTTCTCTGAACCGCCACCTTTGGCCGCCACGGAAATGTCCAGCACATTGCCGGCCACGATCTCGGTATGAATCACGGCAGGGGTGTTGTCCTTGGTGTTCTTGCGACCGAATGCCGGCGGCGCCACGATGGAAGCGCGTAGCTTGTTGTCCGGCAGGGCGTAGGCGCGACGCACACCTTCGTTGATCATCTCATCCAGCGTCATGGTGGCATCTGCCCATTGCACATTCATGCCCACTTTGCAGAACACCGTGACAATGCCGGTGTCCTGACAAATCGGTCGATGACCTTCGGCGCACATGCGTGAGTTCACCAGAATCTGCTTGATTGCATCCTTGGCCGCTGGGCTTTCTTCCTTGTCATAGGCAGCCGCCATCGCCTTGATGAAATCCGGCGAGTGGTAATACGAGATGTACTGCAGCGCGTCGGCGACGCTCTGGATGACATCGGCCTGTTTGATTGGAGCGGCGGGACCGGAATGTGTGTGAGCCATGGCGTTACTGGGATTCTGCGGCTGGGAAAAGGGCTGGCAATTTAGCACTGCATGCCATGGCTGGAAAGTTGATGCTTGCTGAGCGTTGGGCAATGCCTATGGGTTTGTGAGGCCATGCTGAAACTTCGTCGCGCTTTAATCCCCAGCATCATTCCGGTAGACTGAGCGCCCGTCGTGCAGGGCGGTCGCGTGATCTCTTCCCGCTGCCACTTCGCTCACAATTCCAATTCCCAGCTCACTCCGACGGTGTCGTTTAATGACTCGATTTATCTGTGTGACGGGCGGTGTAGTTTCCTCATTGGGGAAAGGCATTGCCGCCGCCTCCCTGGGCGCTATTCTTGAAGCTCGTGGTTTGAAGGTGTCGATGATCAAGCTCGACCCCTATATCAATGTCGATCCGGGCACCATGAGTCCGTTCCAGCACGGCGAAGTGTTCGTCACCGACGATGGCACCGAGACTGACCTGGATCTGGGCCATTACGAGCGCTTCATTCGCACGACTACGGCACGCAACAGCAATTTCACCACCGGTCGCATTTACGAGCGGGTGATTGCCAAGGAACGTCGCGGCGACTACCTGGGCGCAACCGTGCAAGTGATTCCGCACATCACCGACGAGATCAAGCATTGCATCCGCCTGGGCGCCGGCAATGCCGACATCTGCATGGTGGAAATCGGCGGCACGGTGGGTGACATCGAGTCCCTGCCGTTCCTGGAAGCCATTCGTCAATTGGGTGTGGAGCTGGGCCGTGACAATGTGCTGTACATGCATCTGACCTTGGTGCCGTACATTCCCACCTCCGGCGAGATTAAGACCAAACCGACGCAGCACTCGGTGAAGGAGCTGCGCTCCATCGGCATTCAACCCGATGTGTTGTTGTGCCGTTGCGCCAACACCATTCCCGACGAGCAGCGCCGCAAGATTGCGCTGTTCACCAACGTGGAAGAGAAGGCGGTGATCTCGGCGGTGGACGCCGACGACATCTACAAGATTCCGCAACTGCTGCACGACCAGCACTTGGACGACATCGTGGTGCGCAAGCTGCACCTGGATGTGCCGCCGGCTGACCTGTATGAATGGAAGCAAGTGGTCAACGCCAAAGCCAATCCCGATACCACGATTAACATTGCCATGGTGGGCAAGTACGTGAATCTGCGCGACGCCTACCTGTCGTTGAACGAAGCGCTGATGCACGCCGGCTTGCGCACTCGCACCCGTGTGAACATCGACTTCCTTGAGGCCACCGATATCGAGAAGCACGGCACCGGTGCGCTGGAAGGTATGGATGCGATCCTGGTGCCGGGCGGATTCGGCGAGCGCGGCATTGAAGGCAAGATCCAGGCGATCCGATTTGCGCGCGAACATCGCATTCCCTACCTCGGCATTTGTTTAGGTATGCAGTTGGCGATCATTGAAAACGCTAGAAATGTTGCGGGCCTCGAAGGCGCGCATTCCACCGAATTCAACCAGGCGACCCCACATCCGGTGGTGGCATTGATTTCGGAATGGCAGGATCAGAAGGGCACGGTTGAGCAACGCACCGACTCCTCCAACCTGGGCGGCACCATGCGTCTGGGCGCACAGGAGTGCCGGATTTCGCACGGCTCCAAGGCGCACGAGATCTATGGCGCGGATGTGGTCATGGAGCGTCATCGTCATCGTTATGAGTTCAATAACAAGTACCTACAGAAGCTAATGAATGCCGGACTGCGATTCTCTGGCTTCTCACGAGATGGCTTGGTCGAGATGATTGAGTTGGCGGATCACCCGTTCTTTGTGGCTTGCCAGTTCCACCCTGAATTTCGCTCCACGCCACGCGATGGGCACCCGTTATTCACTGGCTTTATCAAAGCGGCTCGGGCATATCGACTTGGGCAATTGCCACGTGCGGCGAGCGCATGAGCAGGACTGCGAGCCATAGTTCGGTAGGGGCCGACCCATGTGTC